>NZ_CP059204.1:0-280000 GCF_014251975.1 Blattabacterium cuenoti | reverse complement strand
ACTCCTGGTAAAATCTCTACAAAAGCTCCATAATCGGTTAGTACACTAACTTTTCCTTTTATTTTACTTCCTACTTTTAAATCTTTATCTAAAGAATCCCACGGATGTGGTAATAGTTGTTTTAATCCTAATTGAACTCTATTTTTATCTTTATCAACTCCTAATACAACTAATTTGATTTCTTGATCTAACTGTACTACTTCTGTTGGATGATTAATATGTGGCCAACTCATATCAGTAATATGAAGTAGAGCATCTACACCACCTAAATCAACAAAAGCGCCGTAAGGTAGTATATTTTTTATTTTTCCTTCTAAAACTTGACCTTTATCTAATTTAGATATCATTTCTTTTTTTTGATCTTCAATATCTCTTTCTATTAATACTTTATGTGATACAACAACATTTTTTGTTTTCTTATTAATTTTAACTACTTTAACTTCCATTGTTTTTTTAACATAAGTATCGTAATCTCTAACAGGTTTAACATTGATATGAGATCCAGGCAAAAAACATTCTATATCAAATATTTCTACTATTAATCCTCCTTTAGTTCTTGCTACTACATATCCTAATACCACTTCTGATTTATCATATATTTCATTAATTTTTTCCCAATTTCTGAACATCTTGGATTTTTGATATGAAAGGATACATTGTCCTTTATAGTCCATTTTTATAACCATAACTTCTATTTTATTACCAACTTCTATAATAGACATATTTTCTCTAAATTCATTTATTGGTATAGAACCTTCCGATTTAAATCCAATGTCGACAAGAACAATTTTATCAGTAAAATTTGTAATAGTACCAGTATAAATTTCTAATTCTTTAATTTTTGGTAATGTATTACTATATATTTTTTCAATTTCTTTTCTTTCTTCTTTTGTTTTTTTATCTATATTAATTTCGTATTTAGCCCAATCGAAATTACTTGATATTTCTTTTTTTTTTATCATATTATATTCTTTTTAAATTTTAAAAAGAAGAAAATAAATTATGATTTTCATATTTTATTTTTTTATTTTTATTTTCATTTTGTATTAAAGTATAATACATAATAATTTTATTGTTTTTAAATTTATTTATAGATAACATAAATAATAAAACATTTAACATTGTGCTTTTTTTTATTAAAATATAAATGCAAAACTAACAATTTTTAAGTAACTTTTTTTACTAATTTTTACAAAAAAATGTACATAATCGTTGATACAGAAACTACAGGATTACCTACATCTTATAACGTTCCAATAATTGATACTTATAATTGGCCAAGAATAGTACAGTTTTCATGGCAAATTCACGATATATTAGGGGATATAAAAGAATTCAATAATTTTACTATAATACCAGAAAACTATGATATTCCTTTTATAGCATCAAAAATTCATGGAATCACTAATGATATAGCCAATAAAAATGGAGTAAAGTTAGAGTTTGTAATTGACAAATTTAAAAAATCTGTAGATAAATGTAAATGTATTATTGGTCATAATATAGAGTTTGATTTAAAGGTAATTGAATGTGAATTTTTACGTAAAAAGAAAAACATTTCATTAAATAAAAAAAAAATTATAGATACTAAATTAATATCTACTTCTTTTTGTAAGATAAACACAAATAATAAAAAAAGATTTAAATGGCCAACATTATCTGAGTTATATTATAAACTATTTGAAGAAAAAATAATTGATATACACAATTCAAAAAATGATGTAAAATTTACAGCAAGATGTTTTTTTGAATTATTACGAATAGGAATAATATCAGATCAAAACATTGGTAAAAAAGGGGTTAATAGTTTATTTAAAAAGAATTTTAATAAAAAAATATCTTCTTCTATAGTTTTTTTTAAAAATGAAAAACCTGTTTATGATAATGTATATAATAATAAAGTATCAATAAAAAAAATGATAAAATTAGAATATTTAAAAATTTTAAAAATTAGAAAAAATTCTAAATTTTATCATGAAAAGTTAAAAACAAATACATACTCTCACATACATAATCATACTCATTTTTCTATATTACGTTCTACTATAAATATAAAATCTTTAATAAAAAAAGCAATATATTTTAATATGCCAGCTGTTGGTATTACAGATTATGGTAATATGATGGGTGCTTATTCATTTTTAAATGAAATTAATTCTGCATGTAAAAAATATAAAAAATCTATAAAAGGTATTGTTGGTTGTGAAGTATTTATTTCTGAAAATTATTTACAAAAAAAGTTTTCAAAAAATTATCCAGATAAACGATATCAACAAGTTTTATTATCAAAGAATAAAAAAGGATATAAAAACTTAGTAAATATTTGTTCATACGGATATATATATGGGTTATATTCAGGAATACCAAGAATTGATAAAAAAGTTATAGAAAAATATAAAGAAAATATAATAGCTATTACTGGAGATATTAATTCGGAAATTCCATATTACATACTTAATTATGGAGTAAAAAAAGCAGAAAAATTATTTATATGGTGGAAAGAAACATTCGAAGAAGATTTTTATATTGAATTATTGAGACATGGATTGGACGAAGAAAATTATGTAAACAATATTCTATTAAAATTTGCTTATAAATATAATGTTAAATATATAGCTCAAAATAATGTTTTTTATTTAGATAAACTAGAATCAAATGCTCATGATATTTTATTGTGTATAAAAAATGGAGATAAACAGCAGACACCAATAGGAAAGGGCAATGGATTTAGATTTGGGTTCCCAAATAAAGAATTTTATTTTAAAAATTTTGAAGAAATGAAAATTATTTTTTCAGATTTTCCAGAATCATTTTTATTTCTTAATGAATTAATTGAAAAAATAGAAAATTACCATATTTCAAATAAAATACTTCTTCCAAAATTTAATGTTTTAAAAAATTATAAATATTATAATAAAATAGAAGAAAATAATTATTTAAAGAAAATAACCTATAGTGGTGCTAAAAAACGTTATAAATATATAAATAACAAATTAAAAAATAGAATTGAATTTGAGCTTAATACAATAAAAAAAATTGGTTATCCTGGATATTTTTTAATTGTAAGAAATTTTATTAATAAAGCCAAGTCTATGAATATATCTGTAGGACCAGGTAGAGGATCAGTAGCTGGGTCTGTGGTAGCCTATTGCATAGGTATTACTAATATAAATCCAATTAAATATCAATTATTATTTGAAAGATTTTTAAACACGGATAGAGTTAGTTTACCAGATATAGATATAGATTTTGATGATGAAGGACGTGATAAAATTATAGAATGGGCTGTACAAGAATATGGTAAAGATAAAGTAGCACAAATTATAACGTATGCTACTATGGGTGCTAAATCTTCTATTAGAGATGTAGGGCGAGTATTAGGCCTTTCTTTGAAAGAAACTGATAAAATAGCTAAGATGATACCAAATAATATTTCTCTAAAAGAAATATTTTCTGACAAAATATTTGGTAAAATTAATAAAGAAGAATGGATAAATTTAAAAAAAATAAAATATATAGCAAATGAAAATAATTTATCAGGAAAAGTAATAAAACAAGCAAGAATTATAGAGGGTACTATAAGAAGTACAGGTATTCATGCGTGTGGTATTATTATAAGTTCAAATAATATACAAGAATATGTACCAGTATCAGTATCAAAAGACTCTAATTTATTAATTACACAATTTGATAACAATGTAATAGAATCAACTGGACTATTAAAAATGGATTTTTTAGGGTTAAAAACATTAACTATTATAAAAAACACAATAAATCTTGTTAAAAAAACATATAACAAAAATATTTCATTTGATTTAAAAGATAAAAAAACATATGAACTTTTTAAAAAAGGAGAAACTATTGCTGTTTTTCAATATGAATCTGTAGGTATGCAAAAATATTTAATAAGATTAAAACCTGATAAATTCGTAGATTTAATAGCAATGAATGCATTATATAGGCCAGGACCTATTCAATATATTCCCAATTTCATTAACAGAAAAAATGGTAAAGAACCTATTACCTATGATCTTCCTGAGATGGAAGAATTTTTGAAAGAAACTTATGGAATAACAATATATCAAGAACAAGTTATGTTAATTTCTCAAAAAATTGCGGGATTTAGTAAAGTGGAAGCAGATATCCTAAGAAAATCGATGGGTAAAAAAGAAAAACACATTATTAATGATATGAAATATAAATTTATAAATAAGTCTATTAAAAAAGGATATCCAAAAAAAATTTTATATAAAATATGGAAAGATTGGGAATTTTTTTCTTGTTATGCATTTAATAAATCTCATGCTACATGTTATTCATATATTGCTTTTAAAACTGCATATTTAAAAACACATTTTCCATGTGAATATATGACTTCAGTATTAAGCAGTAATATGCAAAATATTAAACAACTTACTTTTTTCATTAAAGAATGTAAAAGAATAAATTTATCTGTAATAAATCCACATATTAATAAAAGTGAATCAAAATTTATTATGATAAAAAATAATAAAATTTTATTTGGTATGAATGGAATAAAAGGTGTTGGAGAAAATTCTGTTAGAGTAATTATTAAAGAAAGAGACAAAAATGGTCCATTTTTGTCTATTTTTGATTTAGTTAAAAGAGTGGATTTACGAATAGTAAATAAAAAAACCTTAGAAAGTTTAATTTTATCTGGATCCTTAGATTGTTTTAATATACCTAGAGAACAATATTTTTTATTAGATAAAAAAACAAATTTAACTATTTTAGAAAAAATTATACAATTTGAATCTAAATCTAAATTAAAAAAGAATAAAAAAATTGAACGTCCTATTTTTATAAATTTTGAAAAAAAATGGGATAACTTAGAAAAGTTGTATAAAGAAAAAGAAGTATTAGGAATTTATCTATCTTCACATCCTTTGGATAATTATTATTATGAAATAAAATATTTTACTAATATATCCATACAAGAATTAAATAAAGAAAAATATAAAAAAAACAAAATTTATACGTTTGTAGGTATATTATCTAATATAGAAAAAAAATATTATAATAAATTAAAATATGGTATTTTATTATTAGAAGATTATAATTCTTACAAAGAATTTCGTATATATGGAGATAAATTTGAGAGATACGAATCTATTTTAAATAAAAATTCTATATTATATTTATTTATTTATAAAAATAAAGTATGTAACATTTTACATATAGAAAAATTAAATAATTTTTTCAATAAAATAGTAAATATATTAATTATTAAGATAAATTTAAATTGTATTAATTATTACAATATGATAAATGTGATAAATGAAATTTATTATATTGTAAAAAATCAATATATAGGGGATAAAAAATTATTTTTCATTTTTTATGATACAAAAAATAAAATTAATTTTAAATATGAAAAAAGTGGTATAACTATTACTTCAAATTTTTTGAGTAAAATACGTAAAATAAAAGGAGTTACTTTTTATTTTAAATAAAAAAATATAATTAAAATAAAATACTTTATTATTGTATGTATTTTGTTTAAAATTTAATTTTATGAAGTATATATGTTTTTTTAAATATTATTTTTTTTTATTGTGTAGTTATTATTAGTTAGGTATACTTCATAAGATGAAAATAAAAGTTAGAGTATCTTATAAATCAGATGCTAAGTATGCTTATTTTATATGCAAAAAAATTCAAGAATCTGCAGAAGTTAGAGGTACTGGTATTGCGAAAAAAGATCCAGAATATATAAAAGATAAAATTATTAATGGGAATTCTATTATTGCTTTTTTTAATGGTAAATTAGCAGGCTTTAGCTATATAGAAGTATTTCAAAATAAAGAATTTGTTGTTAATTCTGGATTAATTGTATTTCCTGAATTTAGAAAAAAGGGATTAGCAAATATTATTAAAATAAATATATTTAAACTTTCTAGAAAAAAATTTCCAAATTCTAAAATATTTAGTATTACAACTAGTAATACAGTTATAAAAATAAACACAAAATTAGGGTTCGAACCAGTTACTTTTACAGAATTAACAAAATCAAAAAAATTTTGGGATGGATGTAAAAGCTGCAAAAATTTTGATATCTTAGTAAGAAACAAAAAAAAAATGTGTTTATGCACTGGTCTTTTATATAATACTAAATCTAAATTTAATTACAATATAAATAATTCATATAATTCAGATAAAATTTTATCTAAAGGAGATAAAATAGTTTTAGCTTATAGTGGAGGGTTAGATACTACTTTTTGCTTAAAATTTCTTATACAAAAAAAATATGAAGTTCATACTGTTATTGTTAATACAGGAGGATTTAAACAAGAAGAATTAGAAAATATTAAATATAGAGCATTAAAAATAGGTTCTAGATCTCATAAAACTATTGATGCTATTGAAGAATATTATCAAAAATGTATAAAATATCTTATATTTGGAAATATATTAAAACATAATGTTTATCCTATATCTGTAGGATCTGAAAGGATTTTTCAAGCTATTAAAATTGCACAACATGCTAATTTTATTAAAGCAAAAGCAATAGCTCATGGGTGTTCTGGCGCTGGAAATGATCAAATTAGGTTTGATTTAGCTTTTCAAATAATTTGTCCAGAAAAATTAACTTTATCTCCTATTAGGGATATAAAAATATCAAGAGAAGAAGAAATAAAATATTTGAAAGATAACGGTATTTTTATTTGTTGGGATAAAGCACTTTATTCAATAAACAAAGGTATTTGGGGTACTAGTATAAGTGGTAAAGAGACATTAACTTCTTATAATGATTTTCCAGAAAAATACTATACAAAACAGTTAAAGAAAAATAAAAGTGAAAATCTAGAGTTAGAATTTAAAAAAGGTGAATTAGTTAGTGTTAATAAAAATAAAGATAGTGTTATAAAAAATATAATAAAAATTGAAAAAATAGCTTCAAAATTTGCAATAGGTAGAGGGACACATATTGGTGATACAATACTAGGAATTAAGGGTAGAGTTACCTTTGAAGCATCAGCTGCTATTATTATTATTAATGCACATTATTTATTAGAAAAACATATTCTAACCAAATGGCAACTATATTGGAAAGAACAATTATCTAATTGGTATGGTATTTTGTTACATGAAGCACAATATTTAGATCCAGTTATGAGAGATATAGAAACATTTTTACAAAGTACTCAAAAAAGATTAACAGGTATTGTAAATGTTATATTATATCCATACAGATTTCATTTAGTAGGAATTAAATCAAAATTTGACTTAATGCAAGCTTCTAATAAATCTTCTGACAAATATGGAGAAATGAATTCTTCTTGGACAGCAGAAGAAGTAAAAGGATTTACAAAAATTTTAGGTAATCAAATAAAAATATATAATAATATAAAAACAGAATGATTGAAGTAGGTGTAATAGGTGGTACTGGATATACTGCAGGAGAATTAATTAGACTTATGATAAATCATCCTAAAGTTAATATAAATACTGTTATTAGTAGAAGCAGTTTTGGTAAAAATATTAACTTAATTCATAAAGATTTATTAGGAGATATTGATTTAAAATTTTCTAAAGATTTGAATGTATATGTAGATGTATTATTTTTTTGTTTAGGTCATGGTAAATCTAAAAAAGAATTAAAAAATATACCAAAAAACATTAAAATTATAGATCTTAGCGAAGATTTTAGAATTACAGAAATTTTTGAAAAAAGACATTTTATTTATGGATTACCAGAATTGAATAAAAAATATATAAAAGAATCAAAAAATATAGCAAATCCTGGATGTTTTTCAACTGCTATATTGTTATCAATTTTACCATTAGCTAAAAAAAAATTGTTAAATAATAATATTCATATAAGTGCTATAACCGGTTCAACTGGATCTGGTAAAAAATGTACAAATACTAATAATTTTAGTTGGAGAAATAATAATATTTCTACTTATAAAATATTTCAACATCAACATTTAAAAGAGATAGAAAAAAATATTATTAAATTGCAAAAAAATTTTTATTCAAAAATATATTTTATTCCTTACAGAGGTAATTTTTCAAGAGGAATTATATCAACTATGTATACAAATTCTATTTTTTCTTTGGAGGAAAATAAAAAAATATATAAAGAATATTATTATAACCATCCATTTGTCAAAATTTCTGATTTTGATATTGATTTAAAACAAGTAATAAATACAAACAAATGTATTTTATATCTTAGAAAAGAAAAAAATAAATTAATTGTTGTAAGTATAATAGATAATCTTATAAAGGGAGCTTCAGGGCAAGCTATACAAAATATGAATCTAATGTTTAATATAGATGAGACTTATGGTTTAAAAAATCTAAAATCTATTTGTTTTTAAAATTACAAAAAAAATGAAATTATTTAATGTGTATTCTATTGAAAATATAGAAATAGATAGAGGTAAAGGGATGTATGTATTTGATAAAAATGGAGAAAAATATTTAGATTTTTATGGAGGACATGCAGTTATTTCTATTGGACATACTAATTCATATTATGTTTATTCAATAAAAAAACAACTTAATAAAATATCTTACTATTCAAATAGTATTATA
This sequence comes from Blattabacterium cuenoti, assembly GCF_014251975.1. Lineage (GTDB taxonomy): Bacteria > Bacteroidota > Bacteroidia > Flavobacteriales > Blattabacteriaceae > Blattabacterium > Blattabacterium cuenoti_AM. The sequence continues at coordinate 271,435 of NZ_CP059204.1, read as the reverse complement.
ATAAATCAACAACATAAATTAGCATCTCTTCTAGGAGAAATATCAGGATATAAAAATTATTTTTTATTTATTTGTAATTCTGGAACAGAATCAAATGAGAATGCACTAAAGATAGCTTCTATTTATACAGGTAAAAGAAAAATTATTTTTTTTAAAGGATCTTTTCATGGTAGAACTAGTGGTAGTGCATCTATAACAGATAATTATAAAATAACTTCTTCTTTTGATATTCAACATAATACAATTAAGATAAATTATAAGGATATTGATATTTTAGAAAAATATTTAAAAAATGGTGATATATGTGCTATAATTACTGAAGGGATACAAGGGATATCAGGTATTATAGACCCAGGTTATTCATTTTTTAGTTCAGTTAATAAACTTTGTAAAAAATATAATACATTATTGATTTTAGATGAAGTGCAAAGTGGTTATGGTAGAACAGGTAAATTTTTTTCTCATCAGTATTATCCTGTAACTCCAGATTTAATAACTATTGCAAAGGGTATGGGTAATGGATACCCTATAGGAGGAGTATTAATTAATCCAAAATTTAAATCGTATAATGGTATGTTAGGTAGCACTTTTGGTGGTAATTATTTATCTTGTGTATCTGGTGTTTCTGTTTTGAAAATTATTAAAAAAGAAAATCTTATAGAAAATGCAAAAATAATGGGCAACTTGCTTTTTAAAAAATTATGTTTAATACCTAACATAAAAAGAATTAGAGGTAAAGGGCTTATGTTAGGATTAGAATTTAATTTTCATGTTAAACAATTAAAAAGTATTTTAATTCATAAAGAAAAAGTATTTGTTGGATTATCAAATAATCCATATGTATTGCGTTTACTACCACCTTTAATTATTAAAGAAAAACATATAGAATTATTTTCAAAAAAATTAAAAAATGCTTTATCCTATATAGATAAATTAAAATGAAAAATTATCACAAAAAAAAAGGAAAACTAGTTTTTGAAGATGGTAGCACATATGAATCTTATATTTTTGGATCAATAGTATCTACTTCTGGAGAAGTAGTTTTTACTACTTCTATGACTGGATATGTAGAAAGTATAACTGATCCGTCTTATAAAGGACAAATTTTAGTTTATACTTATCCAAGTATAGGAAATTATGGTATTCCTCCACCTTTTGTTACTACCAAAACAAATTATATTTATAAATTTTATGAATCTAATAAAGTTCAAATATCTGGTTTAGTTATTTCTTATTATTCTTATAATCCATATCATTGGAATATTTATCAATCATTACATAAATATTTATTAAACAATAAAATACCTGGATTATATGGAATTGATACTAGGTTTATAGCAAGAAAACTTAGAAAAAAAGGTGGATCTATGTTAGGTAAAATTTTAGTAGGTAAAGAAGATTTACCTTTCTACGATCCTAATAAATATAATCTTTCTGATAAAGTTACTATTAATAAAAAAGTATTATATGGAAATGGTAAATATAGAATATTACTTTTGGATTTTGGTGTAAAAAATAATATTTTACGATCTTTATTGAAAAGAGATTGTACTATTATAAGGGTACCATGGAATTATGACTTTACAAAAGAAAAGTATGATGGACTACTTATATCTAATGGGCCTGGAAATCCAAAAATTTATAAAAAACCAATATACTATATACAACAAGCTATGAAAAAAAAACTACCTATATTTGGTATATGTCTTGGTAATCAACTTTTGGGTGTTGCTGCAGGAGGAGACACTTATAAATTAAAATACGCTCATAGAAGCCATAATCAGCCTGTTATGTGTTTAAAAACAGGTAAAAATTTTATTACATCACAGAATCATGGATATGGATTAGATCCTAAAAATATGTATAAAAAATGGAAAATTTTTTTTATAAATTTAAATGACAATACTTGTGAAGGTATTTTTCATGAAGAAAAACCATTTTTTTCTGTACAATTTCATCCAGAAGCTACTAGTGGGCCTAGGGATACAGAATTTTTATTCGATTTTTTTATCAATTTAGTTGATAAAGTTATAAAATAAGAATTTATGAAATAGTATGATAAAAAGTATAAATAAAATACTTATTTTAGGGTCTGGTGCTCTAAAAATAGGAGAAGCTGGAGAATTTGATTATTCAGGAACACAAGCTTTAAAAGCTATTAAAGAAGAAAATATTTATACTGTATTAATTAATCCAAATATTGCTACTGTACAAACTTCACAAAATATAGCTGATAAAGTATATTTTCTACCTTTAGATATTTTTTTTATTAAAAATGTTATAGATAGAGAAAAACCAAATGGTATTTTACTTTCTTTTGGTGGGCAAACCGCATTAAATTGTGGTGTACAACTATTTAGAGAAGGTATTTTAGAAAAATATAAAATTAAAGTATTAGGAACTTCTATAAATTCAATTATTCAAAGTGAAGATAGAAATTTATTTAGAAAAAAATTATATTCTATTAATATTAAAACAGCTAAAAGTTATATTGTACATACTGTAGATAAAGCTATACATTATGCAAAAAAAATAGGATTTCCTGTTATCATTAGATCTGCTTATACTTTAGGTGGTTTAGGAAGTGGATTGGCAAATAATGTTAATGATTTAAAAAAAATAACTTATAATGCTCTATCTAATTCTTCTAATGTTTTGATAGAAGAATATTTAGAAGGATGGAAAGAAATAGAATATGAGATAGTTAGAGATAAATATGATAATTGTATATCTGTATGTAATATGGAAAACTTTGATCCTATAGGGATACATACAGGTGAAAGTATTGTTGTTGCTCCATCTCAAACTTTAACAAATTATGAATATTTTAAACTAAGGAGTTTAGCTATATCTATTGCTAAAAATTTTAATATTATTGGAGAATGCAATGTTCAATTTGCATTAGACTTTAAATCAGAAGATTATAGAGTTATAGAAATGAATTCTCGTCTTTCTCGTTCCAGTGCTTTAGCATCTAAAGCAACAGGATATCCATTAGCCTTTATTGCTGCTAAATTATCTATAGGATACGGTTTACATGAATTGAAAAATTCTGTTACTAAAAATACTACAGCTTTTTTTGAACCTGCATTAGATTATGTTGTATGTAAAATACCTAGATGGGATCTTGATAAATTTTATGGAGTTTCTACAAAAATAGGTAGTAGTATGAAGAGTGTAGGAGAAGTAATGGCGATAGGAGGTTCTTTTGAAGAAGCTATACAAAAAGGTATACGTATGTTAGATATAGGGTTGCAAGGGTTTGTTAATATAAATGAAGAAGATGCATTTATTAATTTATATGAACTTAAAAGGTATTTAAAACATCCTACTGATAAAAGAATTTTTTTTTTAGAAAAAGCTTTTAGACAAGGTATATCTGTTGAAGAAATTCATAACTTGACAAAAATTGATCCATGGTTTTTATATCAGTTATATAATATTTTTCAAACAGAAAAAAGTATAGATTATTTTGATAATTGGAGTAAAATACCACATGAATTATTAAAAAAATCTAAACAAGAAGGATTTTCTGATATGCAAATTGCAAATATTTTCATAAGAAAAAAAATATTTAAGAAGAATATATTTTATTTAGAAAAAGAAATAAGAGAATATCGTAAAAAACAAAATATAGTACCTCACGTTAGACAAATTGATACACTAGCGTCTGAATATCCTTCTAACACAAATTATTTATATCTAACTTATCATTCAATAGAAAATGATATAAATTATAAAAACGATAAAAAATCTGTTATAATATTGGGATCTGGAGTATATAGAATTGGAAGTAGTGTAGAATTTGACTGGTGTTGTGTTAACGCATTGTATACTGTAAACAAAGAAAAATTTAGATCAGTTATGATTAATTATAATCCAGAAACAGTTAGTACTGATTTTGATATATGTGATAGACTATATTTTGAAGAGTTATCTTTAGAAAGAATATTAGATATAGTTGAACTAGAAAATCCAAAAGGTGTTATTGTATCTATGGGGGGACAAATTCCTAATAATTTGGTGATAAAATTATATAAAAACAAAATAAATATTCTGGGTACTTCTCCATGTTGTATAGATAAAGTAGAAGATAGATATAAATTTTCACAAATTTTAGATAACCTTAATATAAAACAACCTAGATGGAAAAAATTACATAATAATTATAAGGCTATATCAGATTTTATAACAAAAGTAGGGTATCCTATCTTAATAAGACCTTCTTATGTACTATCTGGATCAAACATGTATGTTATTTCTAATAAAGAAGAATTAAAAAATTATATAAATAATATAAAGCTATCTAGTAAATTATCGTTAACTATAACTGAATTTATAGAAAATGCAAAAGAAATTGAATTTGATGCTGTTGCTCAAATGGGTAATATTTTGTACTACGCTATATCTGAACATGTAGAATTTGCTGGAGTTCATTCAGGTGATTCTACATTAGTTTATCCTCCACATAATATTTATTTATCTATTTTAAAAGAAATTATTAATATATCTAAAAAAATATCCAAATATTTCAAAATATCTGGTCCATTTAATATTCAATTCTTATATAAAAAAAATGATATAAAAGTAATTGAATGTAATTTAAGAGCTTCTAGAAGCTTTCCTTTTGTATCTAAAATATCAAAATTCAATCTTGTTGAATTAGCTACTCAAGTTATTTTAGGGAAAAAAAAAGATAAAATAACAAATAATATGTTGGAATATGATTTTTTTGGAGTTAAAGCATCTCAATTTTCTTTTTCTAGATTACATAACACTGATCCTATATTAGGAGTAGATATGACTTCTACTGGAGAAGTAGCATGTTTAGGAAATACTTTGGAAGAAGCGCTTTTAAAATCAATGATATCAGTAGGGTATACAATACCTAAAAAAAATATATTAATATCTGGTGGTTCAAAAAAATCTAAGTTAGAACTTTTAGATGTTATAAAACTATTAAATAGAAAAGGATATGTTTTATATGCTACTGATGAAACTCAAAAATTTCTTTATAAAAAAGGTATTTCATCTATAAAAGTTTTTGGGTCAAATGTTAAAAATAAATTAAATGTAATAAAACTAATAGAAAATCGAAAATTTGATTTAATTATTAATATACCTAAAGACTTAAGTAAAATTGAGTTAAATAATGATTATATGATTAGACGTTATGCAGTAGATTTTTATATACCATTGTTAACAAATGTACGTTTAGCAAAAATTTTTATAGAAGCATTTTGTAATTTATCTATTAAACAATTATTGATAAAATCTTGGGATGAATATAAATTGTAAATAAATATGTATAATTTTTTTAGTGTAAAAGATGTAGTTAACGTATATAAAATTGTTAAAGAATCACTTTTTTTAAAGAAAAATCCATATAGTTTTAAATATATAGGTAAAAATAAAACAATTGGTTTAGTTTTTTTTAATCCTTCATTACGTACTAGAATTAGTTGTCAAAAAGCAGCTTTTAATTTAGGATGTAATATATGGGTATTAAATGTTAATAAAGATTCTTGGAATATTGAAATGAATGATGGAACTGTTATGAAAACTACACAAGAGCATTTAAAAGAAGCTATATCAGTAATGAGTTTATATTGTGATATTTTGGGAGTTAGGACATTTCCTAATTTATTAAATAAAAATTATGACTATGAAGAGATCATTTTTAAAAAGATATTACGATATTCAAGAGTACCAGTTATTAATTTGGAAAGTGCCACATTACATCCATTACAATCTTTAGCAGATATTATTACAATTGCAGAACATAGCTCTTTTTTTAAAAAAAAATGTAAAGTGGTATTGAGTTGGGTGCCTCATATAAAACCTTTACCACATTCTGTAGTTAATTCTCTTATTCAATGGATTACTAAAATAAAAGAAATAGAATTTTGTATAACATATCCTGAACAATATGATCTTCATGAAAAATTTATTAGAGATTATAAGGGAAAAATTTATTATAATCAAAATAAGGCTCTTTTAAATTCAGATTTTGTTTATGCAAAAAATTGGAGTAGTTGTGTAGTAAAATATGGTAAAATATTATGTAAAGATAGAAAATGGATGATAACAAAAGAAAAAATGAAATTAACTAATAAAGCTAAATTTATGCATTGTTTACCAGTAAGAAGAAATATAGTTGTAGAAGATTCAGTATTAGATAGTAATGATTCTATTGTTTTACAACAAGCTGAAAATAGAATTTACGCATCGCAAATAATATTTTTAAAAATTTTTCAGTCTTTATTATGAAAATACATGTTGTAAAAATAGGAGGTCATTTAATTAATGATAAAAATTTTCTTAATATTTTTTTAAAATCTTTTTGTAAATTAAGTGGATATAAAATTTTGATACATGGGGGAGGGGAGATAGCAAATATTATATTAGATAAGATGAAAATTCCTAAAAAAATTATACAAGGAAGAAGAATAACAGATAAAAGAACATTAGAAGTTGCTATTATGACTTACGCAGGAATTATTAACAAAAATATAGTAGCTTTATTGCAATATTATAAATGTAATGCTATAGGATTATGCGGTGCAGATGGTAATTGTATACAGTCTGAATATGCAAAGAAAGAAAAAAATATTGATTATGGATATGTCGGAGAAATTAAAAATTCAAAAAGTATTAACACTAATTTAATAAAATTTTTATTAATTAACAATATTACTCCTGTATTATGTCCTATTACTCATAATGGTTTTGGAACTTTATTAAATACCAATGCTGATACTATTGCATCTAATGTCGCTATATCCTTATCAAAAAAATACGAAATAGAATTACATTTTTGTTTTGAAAAAAAAGGAGTTTTAAAGAATATATATGATTCTGATTCTTTTTTTCATAAAGTTAATTTTAAATTATTCTTGGAAATGAAAAAAAATAGTACCATTTATAATGGTATGATACCAAAATTAGAAAATGCGTTTTTTGCGTTAAAAAATGGGGTTTATAGAGTTAGCATTGGATCATATTATTCATTAAATGATTTATATAACAAAACAATCATATATCTATGATTGATTTAAAAATTCTTAAAAAAGAATCTATACAACTTTTAATGAAATTAATTACTATACCTTCTATATCTAAAAAAGAATATAAAGTATCTTTGTTAATAGAAAATTATTTACACAAATATGGATTTAAAGTAAAAAGAAAATTCAATAATATATGGACAGAGAGTATAAATTATAATAATAAAAAAAATATAAAAACTATATTATTAAATACTCATCATGATACTATAAATCCAGGAAAAAGTTGGATTACAAACCCATTTTATCCAATTAAAAAAGGTAATAAAATAATAGGATTAGGCAGCAATGATGCTGGAGGTTCTATAGTATCTTTACTATCTGCTTTTATATATTTATGCAAACTTCCAGAATTACCTTACAAATTAATTATGTCTATCACAGCAGAGGAAGAAATATCTGGATCATTAGGTATTATTTCTATATTATCAGAATTAGGTACTATAGATTTAGGTATTGTAGGTGAACCTACTAATATGAAATTAGCTATTGCAGAAAAAGGGTTATTGATTTTAGATTGTATTGCAATAGGTAAAACTGGACATTCCGCTATAAATGATGGAATAAATGCTATTTATATTGCTTCAAAAGATATAGAATCTATACAAAATATTTATTTTAAAAAAAAATCAAATTTATTAGGAGAAATTAAATTAAGTGTAACTCAAATATTTGGGGGGATTCAACATAATGTAATTCCTGATGTTTGTACTTTTGTATTGGATGTTAGAACAAACGAATTATATAATAATAAAGAATTAATAAGTAGTATACAAAGTAAAATTACATCTAAGGTATATCCTCGTTCTTTTAATAGAAATCATTCGTTTATTAATATAATGCATCCAATTGTTAAAAAATCAAAAAAAATAGGTTTAAAAACTTATGGCTCTCCAACACTGTCAGATCAAAGTATAATGAATTTTCCAACAATTAAAATTGGTGTTGGAGACAGTACACGATCTCATACGTCTAACGAATATATTTTAATTTCGGAAATTATAGAAGGAATTGAAATTTATGTAAATTTATTGAAAGATTTTTGTTTTTAAATTAAAAAAAAAAAATTGTAAATTTGTTTTTATATTTTTTTACAAAGGATAATATATTATGATACAAGAAATTAATGATAAAAATTTTCATACAAAAGTATCTTCCGATAAATCTGATAAACCTATTTTAGTTGATTTTTGGGCTCCATGGTGTACTCCATGTAAAACTTTATCAATTTTACTTGAGGAAATTTACTTAGAGGAGTACAAAAATAAAGCAATTTTTTTCAAAATTAATGTAGATGAAAATCCACAATGTTCTTCTAAATATGGTATCCGTAGTATACCTACTTTAATTTTTTTTAAAAATGGCAAAAAAAAAGACATATATATCGGAGTATCCTCAAAAGAAAATATACGAAAAAAGTTAGATACTATTTAATTAAGCATAAGAAATATCATAATCATAGTTGGTCTGGTAGTTCAGTCGGTTAGAATACATGCCTGTCACGCATGGGGTCGCGGGTTCAAATCCCGTCCAGACCGCAAATTATTAGTTAAAAATTACTATTTTTATCATACTTTGGTAATAAGTATAAATTATTATTTTTATAATATTTATTATAAAATTCTATAATTTTTTTAATTTCGAATAAACTTATAAAAGGACATTGTAAACGTATTAATTTATTTTTGTTGTAAAATAACAAATCTCCTTTTCCTATTAATTGTTCAGCACCTGGTCTATCTAATATAGTTATAGAATCTATTTTTGAACTAACTTTAAATGATATTCTAGATGTAAAATTAGATTTTATTAATCCACTTATAACATCTACTGATGGTCTCTGAGTAGATATAATTAAATGTATTCCTACAGCTCGAGCAAGTTGTGATAAACGTATAATATATTTTTCTATAAATTTATTTTTTTTTTCGGATAAATTAAGATCTGCAAATTCATCAATAATTAATATTATATAAGGTAATTTTTTATGTATAATTTTATTATATTCTTTAATATTCCTTACTTTATTTTTTTCTAATAAATAGTATCTTTTATCCATCTCTTTACATAAAGAATTTAAAATATTTATTACTTCATTAAAATTTGTAATAATAGGATTTGAGTTATTTGGTATTGTTGCTAGATATGATTTATAGAGATCTTTATATATGGATAATTCTACTTTTTTAGGATCAATTAAAATAAATTTTACATCTTTAGGCTCTTTTCTATATAATAAAGAAATTATAATTACGTTTAATCCTACTGATTTACCTTGCCCTGTTGATCCAGATATAAGTAAGTGAGGTAATTCTGTTAAATCTATAATACATATTTTATTAAAAATAGTTTTACCTAATGTAATTGGTAATTCTAATTTATTACTTTTTTCGTTACTTTCCTCTGAAAAAAGAATTTCGTCCATATATATAGTGTTTTTTTTGTTATTAGGGACTTCTATCCCTATAGTACCCTTTCCTGGAATAGGTGCTATTATTCTTATAGATTCAGAATATAAATTTAATGCTATTTCATTTTCTATATTACGTATTTTTGAAATACGAAATCCTATATGTGGATATATTTCGTATACAGTTACTGTTGGCCCTATTATTGGCTTTACTTTAAGTATTTTTATCTTATAATGATTAAGAATTTTAATTATTTTATTTTTAATAAGTTCAGAATACGATTTATCAATTGAAATATTTTCTCTGTTATTTTTTTTGCATAAAATGGAATAAAATATATTTTTTTTTTCATTTACATTTTTAATTTTTATTTTTTTATATATTTTATTATTCTTTTTAAGAAAATTTATTAAAAAAAAAATCAATATTATAAAAAATTTTTTTATATATTTTTTTTGAAAATAATTGAAGAAAAAAACTAATAATAAGTACACATGATAAAATTTTTTTACCAAAAAAATTAATTATAAAATTTCCTATTTTAATACCTAAAATACCACTAAAAATTTTTTTATTAGGAAATATTAAATTACAGACCAAAGGGGTCCATATTATAAAAAATATTATATTATGTATTGTTCTTTTTATAATTTTTCTTGAAAAAAGAAAATTTAGTCCAATAATATATAAAAAAATAGGTATAAAAAAAGAACTTATTCCTATACCATAAAATATTAAATATTTTGTACATATATTTATAAATACATTTATAAAAAATTTTAATTTTAATAAAAAAAAATAAAAATTATAAAAAAATTCTAATTTATATTTTATTTTTGCATAATTAAATAAAAATGAAAAAAAACTAAAAAATAAAAAAATACTGTTTATTAAAAATAATAGACCAATTATTATTTTATTTCTATGTTTGTTGTTAATATTTTTTTTTACGTTTTTCATTACAAAACGTAAAGTACAAAAAAATAAAATAAACAAGTTACTAATATATTTTAATCTATTTTTATAATATAAAAAAATAATTAATTTATTTTGAAAATAGCACTATACTTTGGATCATTTAATCCTATTCATTTAGGACATATGATAATAGCAAATCATATAGCTGAATTTATAGATTATATAAATTACGTTTGGTTTATAGTTTCTCCACAAAATCCACTAAAAATGAAAAAGAATCTTTTGGATTACGAAACTAGAATAAAAATGGTTAAAATTGCAATTAATGACTTTAAAAAAATGAGTATTATAGATATAGAATCTGGATATTATCCATCTTATACGATTCACACTTTAAATCGTATAGAAAAGAAATTTCCTAAAATAAAATTTTATATCCTTTTAGGAGAAGACTGTTATTCTTCTTTAAGAAGATGGAATAGTTATAAAACTATTTTAAATAAATACAATATTATAGTTTATCCCAGATTAGGAATTCATGTTGTTAATCCTGTTTTTAATAGTAAAAAAAAAGTAATTTTTATTAACGCTCCAATTATAGAAATATCATCTTCTTTTATTAGGAATTCAATTAGAAGTAAAAAAGATGTGAGATTATTATTACCATATAAAATTTGGAATTATATTAAAAAACACAATATTTTTTAATTATTATATTTGTTATAATACTTATATACTTTTTTTAATAACTTTTTAAATTCAAGTTCTTTAAATATATTTTTTATATAATACAAATCTGGTTTTTTTATAAAAAAATTATTTTCTATAAAATTAAAGTATGGTATATCAGTAACAATAGTTAATAACTTTTTTGAGAGTATACCCATATATTTATTTTTTTCAACATTTTCTTTAATTTTACCATTTAGTTCATTAGTATAATTTAGAAAATTTTCAATATTACCATATTTTTTTATAAATTTTTTTGCATTTTTTTCTCCTATACCAGGTAATCCTGGTATATTGTCTGTAGGATCACCCATCATACTCCATAAATCAATAATTTGTTTTGGATTATTAATTTCAAACTTTTTTTTAATATAATTTTTGTCTAAAATTTTTTTATAATATCCTTTAGAAGGATTATATATTTTAATGTTTTTTGTTACCAACTGTAAAAAATCCTTATCTAAAGTAATAATATAAATTTTAAATCCCTTTTTTTCTGCTTTTTTAGCAATCGTACCGATTAAATCATCAGCTTCATATCCATTAGAATTAAAATAAACTATTTTAAAAGCTTTCAAAATTTTTTTTATATAAGGTATAGAGTTAACTATTTTAGTTGGTGTTATTTTTCTATGTGATTTATATTTTTTATATTTTTTTTTTCTAAAATTTTCTTTATTACAATCAAAAAAAACTCCCATATAATTTGGGCTTTCTTCATTAAGAATATTTAATAAAAAATATGTAAATCCTATTATTGAAGAAGTATCTAATCCATTAGATGTAATTAGAGGATTTTTTTTATATGTATAAAAACTTTTATATATAAAAGGATATGCATCTACTAAAAATAATTTCTTATCATTATTTATCATTAAAAAAAAACTTAATAATTTTCTATGTTTAAATTTACTATTAATGATAATTATGAAAGAATTTAATAATAACAGATATATAGTTACTGCTGCTTTACCATATGCAAATGGACCTATTCATATTGGACATTTAGCAGGTGTATATTTACCAGCAGATATTTTTGTACGTTTTCTTAGAAGAAAAAAAAAAGATGTTATTTTCATATGTGGATCTGATGAACATGGTGCACCAATTTCTATACAAGCTAAAAAAGAAAAAACAACTCCTAATAAAATTGTAAATAAGTATCATTATATGATTAAAAATTGTTTTATCGATTTTAAAATTATATTTGATAATTATTCAAGAACTTCATCTAAAATTCATCATAAAATATCATCTAATTTTTTTAAAAAATTATATGATAACAAAAAAATTTTTGAAAAAGAATCTTATCAATTTTATGATAAAAAATATTCACAATTTCTTGCAGATAGATATATTATGGGTATATGTCCTATTTGTAGAAATAAATATGCTTATGGAGATCAATGTGAAAATTGTGGTAGTACATTATCACCAGAAGATTTAGTAAATCCAAAATCTACTATTAGTAAAAATCCTATTTATTTAAAAAAAACAAAAAATTGGTATTTACCATTTAATAAATATCAAGATTTTTTAAAAGAATGGATTTTAGTTAAAAATAAAATAAATTGGAAAAAAAATGTTTATAGACAATCCAAATCTTGGTTAGATAATGGGTTAAAAGAACGTGCCATAACAAGAGATTTAGATTGGGGGATCCCAATACCAATATATAATGAAAACAAAAAAGTTTTATATGTATGGTTTGAAGCACCTATAGGATATATATCTTCTACAATAGAATGGGCACATAAAAAAAATGTAGATTGGAAAAATTATTGGAAAAACAATAATACTAAATTAATACAGTTTATTGGAAAAGATAATATTGTATTTCATAGCATTATTTTCCCAGCTATTCTTAAAGCATATAATAAAAATTATATTTTACCACATAAAATTTTTTCAAATGAATTTCTTAAATTAGAAAACAAAAAAATATCAACTTCTAAAAAATGGGCAGTATGGGCACATGAGTATATACAAGATTTTCCTAATAAACAAGATTCATTACGTTATGTTCTTATATCAAATATGCCTGAGAAAAAAGATAATAATTTTAATTGGAAAAACTTTCAAAGAAAAAATAATACAGAATTAGTAGCTACATTAGGTAACTTTATTAATAGAAGTATAGTTTTAGTTAATAAATATAATAAAGGGATTATCCCTAGTCCGGGACTATTTTCTTTTAATGATAAATATGTATTAGAAAAAATAAAAAAATGCCCAATACATATAGAAAATTTATTAAAATCTTTTAAATTTAAAGAATCTATAGATATTTTTATGGATTTATCCAAAGTAGGTAATAAATATATAACAGAAGAAGAACCATGGAAAAATAATAAAAAAAAAATTAGATTAAATACTATTATTTATGTATCAATGCAGATAGTAGCTATGTTAGCTCAACTATCAGAATTGTTTATCCCAGATACTTCAAATAAGATGTTAAAAATACTTCGTTTAAAACTTCTTTTTTGGAATCAAATAAAAAATAGATTTAACATAATTTGTCCTGGACATTTATTGGGAAAGAAAAAATTGTTATTTAACAAAATAAAAAATAAAGAAATTGAATATCAATTAAATAAACTAAAATAGTTAATAATATATACAAACGGAGAGAGAGGGATTCGAACCCTCGGAGGAAGTAAACCCTCAACGGTTTTCAAGACCGTCGCAATTAACCACTCTGCCATCTCTCCTTTACACTGATATTTCAACAATATTTTTTAATATATCATTCATAGTTTCTCTTTTTCTTATCAAAAAATCTTTACCATTTATTATCATAACTTCAGATGGTCTATAACGAGAATTATAGTTAGATGACATAGAAAAACAATATGCTCCAGCATTTTTTATACATAACAAATCTCCTTCATGGATTTCAGAAATTTTTCTATTTAATCCAAAAGTATCTGATTCACAAATATATCCAACAACTGTATATAAACGTTGTAAACCATTAGGGTTTGAAATGTTTTCTATAGAATGATAAGCATTATAAAACATAGGTCTAATAAAATGATTAAATCCTGAATTTATACCAGCAAAAACAGTAGAAATAGTCTGTTTTATAACATTTACATTTACTAAAAAATATCCAGATTCACTAACTAAAAATTTTCCTGGTTCAAAAATTAAAGTAACATTATTGCCATATATTTCACAAAATTTATTAAATTTATTTGTAATTATTTTACTCAAAGGATATATATCTGTTTTTTTTATATCTTCTTTCTTATATGCTACTCTAAAACCACTTCCCATATTGATGTAATCTAGATCTGGAAAATCTTTTGCTGTTTTAAACAATATTTTTATTCCTTTTAAAAAAGATTTAATATTGTAAATATCTGACCCTGTATGAATATGAAATCCTTCAACATTAATTCTATTATTTTTTATAATTCTTTTTATATGAGGAACTTGATAATAAGAAATACCAAATTTAGAATCTATATGTCCTACTGATATATTTTTATTTCCTCCAGCCATTATATGTGGATTTATTCTAATTCCTATTGGATAATCTGGGTATAGTTCACAAAATTGCTCTAATATAGACAAGTTATCTATATTAATTCTTACACCTAATTTAACGGCATTTTTAATCTCATTAATAGATACACAATTAGGTGTAAAAATAATTTTTTTTGGGTTAAATTTAGCTTTTAAAGCTATTTCTATTTCTTGAATAGAAACTGCATCTAATCCACTTCCTAATTTTTGTAATAATTTTAATATGTTTAAATTTGTATTAGCTTTACAAGCATAATTTATAATTAAATTTTTAATTCCATTAAAGGAATTAAGCATTGTTACATATTGTTTTTCGATTTTATTAAAATTATATATATAAAGTGGTGTACCATATTTTTTAGATAATTTTAATAATAGTTTAGGATATTTAGTTAAATCATAATTCATTTTCATTATAACAATAAAAATTTTGTCTTTATAACAAGGATAAGTGTATTACATCATTCATATTATTAACATAATCGAATGTTAATCCTTTTAAATTATCTGACTTAATTTCTTCTACATTTTTCTTGTTATTTATAGAAAGAATTATTTCTTTTATATTTGCTCGTTTAGCCGCTAATATTTTTTCTTTTATACCTCCTACTGGAAGTACTTTACCTCTTAAAGTTATTTCTCCAGTCATTGCTAAATAAGGTTTTATTTGTCTATTAGTATAAATTGATACCATAGATGTTAGCATAGTAATTCCTGCAGATGGTCCATCTTTAGGTACTGCTCCTTCAGGTACATGAATATGTATATTATTTTCTTCAAACATTATAGGATTAATGTCGAATTCTTTACAATGAGATTTTATGTATTGTAAAGCTATTGTTGCAGATTCTTTCATAACATCACCTAAATTTCCAGTAATGCTTAAAATACCTTTTCCTTTAGATATACTAGATTCAATATATAAAATATCTCCTCCAAAATTTGTCCAAGCCAATCCAATTACCACCCCAGGTAGATTGTTATTCTCATATTTATCAGGATCATTAGGAACTCCAAGTATATGTTCTATTTTATTAATACTTAAACGTTTTGTATATTTTTTTTTCATTGCAATTTTTCTTGCTGCATAACGGGATAATTTTGCAATATATTTTTCTAAATTTCTTAATCCAGACTCTCTTGTATAGCTTTCAATAATTTTTTCTATTTGTTTAGCACCTAAATATAAATCTGATTTTTTTAATCCATTTTCTTTTAATTGTTTAGGTAGTATATGTTTTATAACTATTTTTGATTTTTCTTCTATTGTATATCCATTAATTTCTACTATTTCCATTCTATCTATAAGAGCCGGATGAATAGGTGATATAGTATTTGCAGTAGCAATGAATAATACTTTAGACAAATCATAACCCATTTCTAAAAAATTATCATAAAATGATGTGTTTTGTTCTGGATCTAAAACTTCTAACATAGCAGAAGATGGATCACCATTAGTCCCTAAACCTATTTTATCAATTTCATCTATTACAAAAACTGGATTAGATGTCCCTACTTTTCTTATAGACTGCAATAATCTACCTGGCATAGCACCAATATAAGTTCTTCTATGTCCACGTATTTCTGATTCATCATGCAATCCACCAAGAGAAATTCTAATATATTTTCTTTTCAATGCATTAGCGATAGATTTTCCTAATGAAGTTTTACCTACTCCTGGTGCCCCATAAAAACATAAAATAGGAGATCGCATATCTTTTCTTAACTTTAATACTGCTAAATACTCTATTATACGTTGTTTTACTTTTTCTAAACCATAATGATCTCTATTTAGTATTTTCTCTGCATATTCTAAATCAAAATTATCTTTAGAATATTTATACCAAGGAAGATCTATCATAAATTCTAAATAATTTCTTTGCACAGTGTATTCTGGCATTTGGGGATTTGTTCTTTGCATTTTCAACAGTTCTCTATCAAATTGTTGTTTAGCTTCTTTTGACCATTTTTTACGAGAGGCTTTAGTTTGCATTTCGTCAATTTCTTTTTCATAAGAAATATCACCTAACTCTTCTTGTATTGCTTTAATTTGTTGATGTAAGAAATATTCTCTTTGTTGTTGATCCATATCATTTTTAACTCTAGATTGTATATCATTTTTTAATTTAATTTGTTGATGTTCAATGTTTAAAAATTTCAATGTTTCCATCGCTCTTTGCTTTAGATCATCATACTCTAACAATTTCTGTTTATCTCTGGTAGATAAATTCATATTAGATGCAACAAAATTTATTAAAAATGAAGAACTTTCAATATTTCGTATAGCTATACTGGCTTCAGAAGGTATATTAGGGTTATCTTGAATTATTTTTATAGCTATCTCTTTAATAGACTCTACTAATGCTATATATTCTTTGTCTTTACAAGAAGGTTTATTTTCTTCTAATGCTATAATTTCTGCTTTAAAATAAGGATCATTTTGAATAAATCGATTTATTTTAAATCTTCTTTTGCCTTGTAAAATAACTGTAGTATTTCCGTCTGGCATCTTCAACAATTTTAATATTTTTGCTACTGTGCCAATGGAATATAAATCTTTTTCACTAATATTTTCTATACCGGAATTTTTTTGAGTTAATACTCCAACTGTTTTATCTAATCCATAAGCATCTTGTAAAAGTTTTATAGATCCACTTCTTCCAGCTATTATAGGGAAAACAATACCAGAATATAAAACCATATTTCTTACTGTTAGAATACACAATTGCGTTGGTATATCTCCTTTAAGCAGCTGATCTTCTTCATCTTGGCTCATTAATGGAATAAATTCAGCTTCAGAATCGAATTCAGATTTATTCAATATATTTTTTAGTAACATAAAAAAATAGATTTCATACTTATATGTAATAAGTGGATTTTTATAATAATGTGATTCCACTGTAAAATTAAATATACTGTTTTCTATATGAAAAAAAAAAACCTAGTATAAGCAATATTAAATCTTGTTTTTTAATAATGTGATTTTTATTTTTTTGTAATCATTTTCAAAAAATTATTTTCTGTTAAAATTTTAATATTATTTTTTTTTATACTTTTTTCTAGTTTAGAGCCAAAATTATTTCCCACAACAATAAAATTAATTTTATTATTTATTGTATTTGATACTTTTCCACCTACAAGTTCTACACAATTTATAGCTTCATTACGAGTCATACAAGATAATTTTCCAGTAAAAATAAAATATTTTCCTATTAATGATGAATCATAATTTGTATTTTTATTTTGTTTTGAAAAATTTACTCCGTATTTATATAACATATCTATATTATTTTTATTTTCGTAATTTGAAAAATATTCTATTATACTTTTAGCTATTTTATGCCCTATACCGGTAATAGATATTAATTTATTGTAATTAGCATTTAGCAAATGATTTATATCTTTGAATGTATCTGTTAATTTTCTTGAAATATCTTCTCCAACATGCCTAATGCCTAAGGCAAATAAAAATTTTTGATAAGTATTTGTTTTAGATTTTTCTATATTAAAAATTATTTCTTTTGCTAACTTTTCATTAATTCCATTAATTTTTATAAGATCTTCTGTTTTTAATATAAAAAAATCATATAAATTTTTTAAAACTTTATTTTTATAAAGTTTTTTAATAGTTTCTATTCCAATTTTTTTTATATTCATTGCTTTGCTACTTACAAAATGTTTTAATTTCATAATATTCTGGTAAGTGCAATATTTATTTTTGCAAAAAAATAATTTTTTTTCTTTTATTAATCTATTTTTACATGATGGACATGTTTTTAAAAAAAATATTGGTATAGTATTTCCAATCCTTTTTGATATATTTATTTTTGTTACCTTAGGGATTATATCTCCACCTTTTTTTATAAAAAATGTATCTCCATAGTGGATTTTTTTTTTTTGTATAAAATTATTATTATAAAGTGCTACCTTTTTTATAATAGTACCTGATATATATATAGGAGATATATGAGCTACAGGTGTTATAATACCTGTACGTCCAACTTGATATGTAATATTAGTTAATTTTGTTTCTGATGCATTTTGATGGAATTTATACGCTATTGCCCATTTTGGATATCTTTGTGTAAAACCTAATTTAATTTTATTTTCATATTCATTTATTTTAATTACTATACCGTCTATTTGATAATGATTTTTTTTAGATTCCCAAAAATTTATGAAATTATCTATTTTATCGAAATCATTAATTCTGCAAGAATATATTCTTTTTGGGACTTTAAACCCCCAATTTTTCAGTTTTTCTATAGAATAATGTTGGGAATAATTTATACCTAATACATTAAATGCTACAAAAGATAAAAAATTATGTAAGTTGTGTTTTTTTATCATTTTAATAATTCCACTAGCTGTATTCCTTGGATTATAATAAGGAGTAACTCCATTTTTTATTCTGTATTTATTAAGTTTTATGAAGTTTTTTTTTTTTATATAAATTTCTCCTCTTATTTCTAAATATTCAGGTAAATTATAATCTTTTAATATATAAGGGATATATTTTATTTTTTTTATATTTCGTGTTACATCTTCCCCAATTGTCCCATTTCCACGAGTGATTGCATTAGTTAAAATACCTTTTTTATAAATTAAATTAATTGATACTCCATCATATTTTAATTCACAAATAATAGAAAAATTATTTATTATTTTACTAATTTTAGTTATCCATAATTTTAATTCTTTTTTAGAATATACATTTTTAATAGAATACATTTTATATTTATAACTAATTGGTTTATTTTTAACTTCAATTCCAACTTGATAAATTGGTGATTTTATGTCGTATAATTTATTATATTTATTTTCCAAAATATTTAATTCATTAAACATTTTATCATATTCATTATCAGATATTTTTGAACAATTTAAGTTATAATATGCATTATTATATTTCAATATTTTTTTTCTTAAATAATAAATTTTTCTTTTAATTTTTTTGTTTATCATATTGTGTTTATTTTATTATGGTAAAAATATAATAGCACTAATCATTCTAAAACAACCTTGTAAATCTTTCTTTATTTTTATATTTTCAAATCCTTTTTTTTCTAAAATATCAATAATTTTTATATAAAAAATATTATTTATTTCAAAATAAACGTAAACTGTCCCAATAAAATAATTTTTTATCCATTCAGTAATTTTTTTGTAAAAAATTAATGGATTTTTATTTGTAACAAATAAAGATTTATATGGTTCATATTGAATAATATTTGGAGATAAAATTTTTTTATCGGAAAGTCTTATGTATGGTGGGTTGCTAATTATAAAATTACATAAACTTTTATTTATAATTGATTTAGGTATTGAATCTAAATTTTTTAATATATCTAATCTAATCAGAGATATTTTTGTTTTATGTAATTCTGCATTAATCTTAGCTATTTCAATAACTTTTTTAAATAAATCAATAGAATAAACTTTTTTAATATTTGGTTTTTTTTTTTAATAGTTATTCCGATACATCCGCTACCTGTACATAAATCAAAAATTTGAACGTTTTTATTATTTATCATTTTATTTTTTAAAATCCATGAAACTAGTTGCTCTGTTTCTGGTCTTGGTATAAATACTTGTTCGTTTACAATAAATTTCATTCCGAAGAAATAAGTGCATCCAATTACATACTGTATAGGCCTATTATGTTTCAATTCCCATAGTTTTCTAATTAATTGTTTTATAACAAAATTATTAATTTGTTCATTGTTAATTAATTTAAAAAAAACAGTAGTTTTATCACATTTCATAATATGAGATAAAAGAATAAAAAAAATATTATCTAGTTCTAATTTTGAGTATAATTTTTTTAAATGATTATTAAATAATATATAAAATTTGTAGATATACATCATATTACTACCTTCTTGTATAAATAGTTATAAATTTTAAAATTTTTTGAAAAATACAAAAATATATGTTATTAAATGACGATACAATTGTAGCTTTAGCAACACCTGATAGTTCTAGTGCTATTTCAGTTATTAGGGTATCAGGTGAAAAATCTATAGATATTATTGATAATATATTTGAATCTATTAAACCTGGTAAAAAATTAAAAAATCAATCTACACATACTATACATCTAGGATTTTTGGTAGATATGTTATCATCACATAATAATAATTCATATGTAGATCAAGTTTTGATATCAATTTTTAGAAAACCTTTTTCTTATACAGGTGAAAATATGGTAGAAATATCTTGTCATGGATCTTGTTATATTCGTAAAAATATTTTAAAGTTGCTAATTAAAAAAGGGATGCGTATAGCAAATCCTGGAGAGTTTACTATTCGTTCTTTTATGAATAAAAAATTGGATTTAATACAAGCTGAAGCGGTAGCTGATTTAATTTCATCAGAAAATAAATGTAACAATGATATTTTTATAGAACATATTAAAGGAACTTTTACTAAAGAAATTAAATATATAAAGAAAAAATTATTGGATTTAGTTACATTATTGGAACTACAATTAAACTTTTCTGAAGAACATTTTATTATAGATGATAATACAAAATTTATTAGAATTATTAATATTTTGACTGAAAAATTAAAATATTTAATAGAATCATTTGCATTAGGAAATGCTATAAAAAAAGGTATTTATGTAGTTATTTTTGGAGAAACTAATGTAGGTAAATCTACTTTTTTTAATAAAATAATTAAAGAAGAACGATCTATAGTTTCCACCATTCATGGAACAACTAGAGACCTTATAGAAGGTACTATTATTTTAAATGGTATTCTTTTTCGTTTTGTTGATACAGCTGGTATTAGGAAAACAAATAATTCTATAGAAATTATGGGAATTGAAAAAACTATAAATGAATTGAAAAAAGCACAAGTTATCTTATATATTTTTAATTCGTCTGTTAAACAATCCCAACAAAAAAAAATTGTAAATGATATTAATTTTTTGCGTAAAAAGTATCCATTAACGAATATTTTTGTTATAGCAAATAAATCTGATATATCTAATTTCATAGATATTTATAAAATATCAAAATACTCATTTTTTTTTGAAATATCATCAAAAAAAACCGAAGAAGTAAACAAAGTTATTAATGTATTAAGTAATATTTTTGTTGAGAAACAAAAAAAATATAAAATAATTGTTACGCAAATAAGACATTATGAAATATTAAAAAACGTATTAAAAGAAATTTCTTATGCAAAAATTGTTTATGAAAAAAAATCAGAAGATTTAGCTTCTTTTCACCTTAAAAAATCTTTATTTTTTTTAGATAAAATTACAGGAGAAAAACAAAATGAAGATGTTTTAAAAAATATTTTTTCTAAATTTTGTATTGGAAAATAATAGATATATATGTCAAATACTATAAGAGTTAGATTTGCACCTAGTCCTACTGGCCCACTACATATAGGTGGAGTAAGAACAGCATTATATAATTATCTTTTCGCAAAAAGATATAATGGTAAATTTATTCTAAGAATAGAAGATACAGACGATAAGAGATTTGTGTCTAATTCTGAATCATATATTTTAGAAACTTTAAAATGGTGTAAAATAATACCTGATGAAGGTGTTGGATATGGTGGGCCACATACTCCTTATTATCAATCTAAAAGAGGCAATATTTATAAATTATATATTGATAAATTATTAAAAAAAGGCGAGGCTTATTATGCTTTTGACACATATAATGATTTATGTACAAGAAAAATAGAATATGCAAAAAAAGGATTGGTATTTTCTTATGATCATAAAACACGAATGTATTTAAATAATTCGTTAAATATGAAAGAAAAAGAATTATACCATAAATTAAGTTCTTGTTATCCTTATGTTATACGTTATAGAGTTAATCCTGGACAAACATTAAAAATAAATGATATTATATATGGAGATATAAAAATGAGTACAGATTATTTAGATGATAAAATTTTATTAAAATCTAACGGAAAAGCTACATATCATCTTGCTAATACTATTGATGATTATTTAATGGGAATAACTCATATTTTAAGAGGAGAAGAATGGATATCATCTGTTTTATTTCATGTATTATTATATAAATCTTTCGGATGGAAAATACCTTTTTTTGCTCATTTACCTTTAATACTAAAAAAAAATAGTAAATTAAAAATTAGTAAAAGGACTATAAATAATTCAGATTTTCCAATATATCCAATAAAATGGATATCATATGAAGAAAATAAAATCATTGATGGATACAGAGAGTTAGGTTATTTTTCAGAAGCATTCGTAAATATTTTAGCATTGTTAGGATGGAATCCAGGTGGTAATAAAGAAATTCTTTCAATGAAAGAATTAGAAAAATCTTTTTCATTAAAAAGGATTAAAAAATCTAACGTTTTTTTTGATATAAAGAAAGCAGAATGGTTAAATAAACAATACATTTATAGTAAAAAAAAAGAAGTATATTTTTTTGTTAAAAAACTATTAAATAAACGTTGTTTGTCATTTAGTACTTTTTATTTATGGAAAGTTATAAATTTAATAATTAATAGAATATCATTTATGAATGAAGGTATATGGAATGATATTTTTTATTTTTTTGTATCTCCTAATTTTTATACTAAAAAAAGTTTTTTATATAAAATTTCTTTTGAAAGATCCATATTTTATTTAAAAGAAATAAATTATTCATTAAACAATTATATATTCTTATATAATAAATTGAAAAAAAATTTTATATCACAATATAAAGATAAAAATAAACGTATAATTTTTATGAAATTAATTAGATTGGCATTAGTAGGATCTTTAAAAGGAGTTGATTTATTTATTATTTTAGAAATGTTAGGTAAAAAAGAAAGTATAAGACGGATAAAAGTATTAATTAATAATATTAAAGAAAAAAAATTTTTATAATTTTTTGAAAAAAGATTGTAAAAACATAGATTTATATTGTTGATTTTAATTAATATTTTAGTATGCTTAAACATTATGAATGTATAATTATAATAACTCCAATATTATCTGATGACCAAGCAAAAGAAACTGCAAAAGAATACGAAAAATTTATAATAAATAAACAGGGAAAGATTATACATCAGGAACATTGGGGTTTAAAAAAATTAGCTTATCAAATAAAAAAAAAACAAAGTGGTTCTTATCATTTATTTGAATTTATACTAAATTCTGAATTGATTAATAATTTAGAACTTAAATTAAGACAGGATGAGCGAATATTGCGTTTTTTAAATGTAAGGTTAAATAAATATGGTATTGAATATGCAAATATTAGAAAAAATAAAATAAAAAAAACAAATTAAAATATGGTTTTAGAAAAAAATGTTAAAAATAAATCAAAAAAAGTAATTTCAAATCCAAATAATGATAATGAATTAAAAAAAACTATTATTACTAAAGAATTTAAAAAAACAAATGTAGATAAAGAATTAAGATATTTATCTCCTATAAAAATAGAAACTAAAATAGAAAAAAAATATTGTTTTTTTAAAAAAAGAAATATAAAATATATAGATTATAAAGATCCTGCTTTTTTAATTAAATTTCTTAATTCACAAGGAAAAATTTTACCAAGACGGATAACAGGGACTTTACAAAAAAATCAAAATAAGTTAAGTTCTGCAGTAAAAAGATGTAGACATATTGGATTATTACCTTTTATTACTGATGATTTAAGATAAAAACTATGAAAATTATTTTAAAAAAAGATATTGAAAATTTAGGATTAAAATATGAAAAATTAGAAGTTAAATCTGGATATGCAAGAAATTTTTTAATTCCTAAAGGGTTGGCAGTATTAGCACTGCCTGGAATTATAAAAAATACTAAAGAAGTATTGAAACAACGTTATAAAAAAGAAAAATTTTTAATCTATAATTCAAAAATAATAGAACAAAAATTAAAAAAATTATCTATAATAATATCAGTAAAAACTGGGGAAAATGGTAAGTTATTTGGATCAATAAATAATTATAGTATTTCAAATATTTTAAATAAAAATGGAATTAATGTAGATAAAAAATTTATAAAAATTAATGGTAAAAATATTAAAGCTGTTGGTAATTATAGTGCTACAATTAGTTTACATAAAGATCATGATTTTATAATAAAATTTAAGGTACAATCAAAAAAATAAAATATTTATTTAAAAATATGTTTTATATTAAATTATGTATATTAATTTTTTTAAATCCAATTGTTCTATAAAATGATATTTTTTTTTCTATAAAATGATATTTCTTTCATGAAAAAAAAAGTAGGAATACAAGGAATAATAGGTAGTTTTCATCATTCAGCAGCTGATATATATTTTAAAAATAACGATTATAAATTGATAGAATATGATTCTTTTAAAGATTTAGCTTTATCTGTTGATCAATTTGAAATAGATTTTGGTATTATGGCAATAGAAAATACTATAGCTGGATCTATATTGACTAATTATAATCTTTTATCAAAATATAATATAAAAATTATTGGGGAAATATATCTACCTGTAGAACATAATTTAATGGCATATCCAGGACAACGTTTAAAAGATATTAGAGAAATTTATTCTCACCCAATGGCACTTTTACAGTGTGAGGAATTTTTAAATAAACATCCATTAATTAAAGTATATGAATTTTCTGATACTGCATCTGCTGCTAAATTTATTTATAAGTATAAAAAATATGGAATAGCAGCTATTGCTTCCAAAAATGCTTCTAAAGAATATAAATTAGAAGTTTTGAATGAAAATATACATACAATTAAAAAAAATTTTACAAGATTTTTTGTGATTAAAAATTATAATTCAAATAAAACAAAAGAAGAATCTTTTTTTTTTAATAAAGCGTCTTTAATGATTAAAATATTACATACTACTGGTAGTTTATCTAAAACGTTAGGATTCATTTCTAGTCTTGATATAAATATGACAAAAATACAATCTATCCCTATAATAAAAAGTCCTTGGGAATATGTATTTTATGTGGATGTTATATTTAAAAATATCAATAACTATATAAAAATGAAAAATAAAATACAAGAATTACCATGTCTTAATGATTTGTCAGTTATGGGTGAATATAAAAATGGTATATTATAAAAAGTAAATAATGATTGTAACATCTAAAAACATTAATAAAATATCAGAATATTTCTTTTCTAAGAAAATGAAATACATAAATAGTCTTGAAAAGAAAGGTAAAAAAGTTATTAATTTAGGAATTGGTAATCCAGATATATCTCCACCACATGAGGTCATAAATGAAATGAAAAAAGCTTCAGAATTAGTAAATGCAAATTATTATCAAAGCTATATTGGTATAGAAAAGTTACGTTATGCAATTTCTGATTGGTATAAAAAAATATATAAAGTAAATATAAATCCAGAACAAGAAATTTTACCATTGATGGGTTCAAAAGAAGGTATAATGCATATTAGTATGTGTTATTTAAATCAAGGAGATAAAGTATTAATACCAAATCCTGGATATCCTACTTATTCTTCTGTATCCAGATTATTAGGAGCAGATATTATTTATTATAATTTATTTGAAGAAGAAAAATGGTTACCAAATATTGATTTTTTAGAAACTATCAATCTTAATAAAATTAAAATAATTTGGGTAAATTATCCACATATGCCAACATGTGCTACAATTAATATTAAAAAACTTGAAGAATTAGTTATGTTCTCTATAAAACATAACATATTATTAGTTTATGATAATCCATACAGTTTTTTTAACAAAGAAAATAATCATTTTTTAAGTATTTTTAACGTAAAACAAGCCAAACACGTAGCAATAGAATTAAACTCTTTAAGTAAAAGTTATAATATGCCTGGATGGCGTGTAGGTATGATAATAGGACATAAAAAGTTTATTAGTAACATTATTAAAGTTAAAAGTCAAATGGATTCTGGTATGTATTATCCAATACAAATTGGTGCTATAGAAGCCATGAAACATAATTATATATGGTTAAAAAAATTACATTATGAATATGCAAGACGAAGAAAAATTATATGGAAAATATGTGATAATCTTAAATTAAAATACAAAAAAAATAATTCTGGTATATTTATATGGGCTAAATTAAATATAGAAAATGATATTATATGGACAGAAACTCTACTTATAAAGAATTATATATTTGTAACACCTGGTAGCATTTTTGGCACAAATGGTAAAGGATACATAAGATTTTCTATATGTTGTCCATCAAAAATTTTGGAAGAAGCAAAAAATAGAATTTCTTCATGAATATTATTGGTATTATAGGATTAGGATTAATTGGTGGATCTATAGGTTTGAAATTAAAAAATGATAAAATTAAATATAACATTATTGGATCAGATAATAATAAAAAAAATACTTTATATGCAATGAATATGGGTATTGTTGATGAAATAGTATCTATTAATGAACTTATTGAAAAATCTTCAATAATAATTATTTCTATACCAGTAAATAGTATAGAGAAAATTTTACCAAAAATTCTTGATAAAATTTCTGAAAATACAGTAGTTTTTGATACAGGATCAACAAAATTTACAATTTGTAATAATGTTTTAAATCACTATAAAAGGGGGCGTTTTGTAGCTACTCATCCTATTGCTGGTATAGAGAATTCTGGTCCTTATTTTGCACAATCTAATCTATTTTACAATAGAAACTGTATTATTTGTGATTCTAATATGAGCGATTACGATGCTATATTAATTACTAGAAAAATATATTCCATAATAGGGATAGGTAATATTTATTATATATCTTCTAAAGAACATGATTTATATATTTCGTATGTTTCACATCTACCTCATGTTATATCTTTTGCTTTATCCAATACAATTATTAAAAAATTTAAAGATAAAAAAGAAATTTTTAAAAATATGGCAGGGAGTGGATATTATTCTACTACAAGATTATCAAAAAGTAATCACAAAACTTGGTTACCAATTTTAAAATCTAATAAGAAAAATTTAATTAAATCTATAAACTTTTATATTGATAATTTAAATTTATTTCGTGACAATCTATTAAAAAATAAATTTATAGATATTGATGATTTAATAAAAAAAGCTAATAATATAGTTGATAACAATGATAAAAAATATGTTTGAATTAAAAATAATAAAAAATGAAAAGTATATTAAATAAAATTGATAGATCATGGATGGATAAATATAATTATCCTTTAGTAATATCTGGACCTTGCAGTGCAGAAAATGAAATACAAGTTTTAAAAACTGCAAAACAGTTAACTAAAATATCTGGCGTTAATGTATTTAGAGCGGGGATATGGAAACCAAGAACTAAACCTAATAGTTTCGAAGGAGTAGGAGAAATAGGTCTTAAATGGTTAAACAAGGTAAAAATGCAAACTGGATTAATGATATCTACAGAAGTAGCAAATTCAGAACATGTTAAACTTTGTATAGATTATAATATAGATATTCTTTGGATAGGTGCTAGAACTACAGCTAGTCCTTTTTCTATGCAAGAAATATCAGAAGCTTTAGAAGGGACTGATAAAATAGTTTTAGTTAAAAATCCTATTCATCCAGATATAGAACTTTGGATAGGTGGTTTAGAACGATTATATAACAAAGGAATTAGAAAATTAGGTATGATTCATCGTGGATTTTATATATATAAAAATCCTAAATATAGAAATCAACCAAATTGGAATTTTTTAATGGATATAAAAAAAATTATTCCAAATATACCTATTTTATGTGATCCTTCACATATTTGTGGTAACAGAGTAGAGATACCAGAAATATCTAAAATAGCATGTAATTATTTCAAGTGTGATGGATTGATGATAGAAACTCATTATAATCCAAACAAAGCATGGAGTGATTCTAATCAACAAATTACTCCAGATAGGTTATTTGATATTTTAACAACAATAAAATATAATAATAAAATTAACAATTTATACATATTAAGGGTTTTAATTGATGAATTAGATGAAAATATTATATCAATTATTTCTAAAAGAATGAATATTTCAAAAAAATTAGGAAAAGTAAAAAAAACTGGTAATATACCTGTATTACAATCAAATAGATGGAATATTATTATAGATAAATATATAAATATGAGTAAAGATCTTGGTATTTCTAATAAATTTATTATAAAAATATTTGAATTACTTCATAAAGAATCAATTAGAATACAAAATAATATAATAGTAGATAATTAAACTAAATGTAAATGACTTATCTTTTTACTAGCGAATCTGTTTCAGAAGGACATCCTGATAAGATATCAGATCAGATATCAGATTCAATATTAGATCATTTTTTAGCATTTGATCCTAATTCAAAAATTGCTATAGAAACTTTAGTAACTACAGGTCAAATTATAATATCTGGAGAGGTTAAATCAAATGCTTGGATAAATATTAATGATATATCACGTAATATTGTTAGAAAAATTGGATATTCAAAAAATGAATATAAGTTTAATGCAGATTCATGCGGTATTTTTACTTCTATTAAAGAACAATCTCAAGATTTATTAAAAGGTATTATAAAAGATAGCATAGAACAAACAGGAGCTGGAGATCAGGGTATAGTATTTGGATATGCAGTTAAAGAAACAGATAATTATATGCCTATAGAATTAGAAATTGCTAATAATTTATTAAAAGAACTTGCAACAATTAGAAAAGAAGGGGTAGAAATGACTTATTTAAGACCAGATTCTAAATCTCAAATCACTTTAGAACATTCTTCTAATTATCCTTATAAACCTATACATGTTCATTCTGTTGTTATATCAACTCAACATAATGAATTTGATACTAAAGAAAAAATGAATAATTGTTTAATAAAAGATATAATAAATATATTAATGCCAAGATTTAAAAAAAAATATTGTTCGAAAAACTTACGTAAGTTATTCACTAATAAAACTCGTTATTATATAAATTCTATAGGTAAATTTGTAATAGGGGGGCCAAATGGGGATACTGGATTAACTGGTAGAAAAATTATTGTTGATACATATGGTAGTAGAGCTAGACATGGAGGTGGAGCCTTTTCTGGGAAAGATCCATCTAAAATGGATAGATCTGGAGCTTATGAAGCTAGACATATAGCTAAAAATATAGTTGCATCAGGGATTGCTAATGAATTATTAATACAAATTTCTTATGTAGCGGGAATTTCAGAACCTATTAGTATTTTTGTTGATACTTGTGGGACTTCAAAAGTTAGTAATGAATTTATAACAAAAAATATTAAAGAAAATTTTGATCTTAGACCTTATGCTATAGAAAAAAGATTAAAATTACGAGAACCAATATATGAGGAAACTTCTGCATATGGGCATATGGGGAAAAATCCTAAAAAAATAAATAAATTTTTTATAGATATGAAAAAAAGAACTATAAAAAAAGAAGTTGAATTGTTTACATGGGAAAAATTAGATTATTTGAATATTATAAAAGATATTTTTAATATTTAACATTTTTTTATTATGTCTTATAATTTATTGATGGGTAAAAAAGGAATTATTTTTGGTGCTTTAGATGAAAATTCTATTGCTTGGAAAGTAGCTGAACGTGCTTATGAAGAAAAAGCATCTTTTATATTAACAAATACACCAGCTTCTTTAAGAATGGGTAAAATTTATGATTTATCTAAAAAAACTAAATCTATAGTTATTCCTGCTGATGCTACATCTATTTCAGATATTGAAATATTATTTGATAAAGCACTAATTTTTTTTGGTGGAAAAATAGATTTTATATTGCACTCTATAGCAATGTCAATAAATATACGAAAAAAATTGGAATATCCATGTATAAATTATGATTTTCTTAAAAAAGGATGGGATATATCAGCTGTATCTTTTCATAAAATAATGAAAATTGCTTGGGATAAAAAAGCTATAAACAAATGGGGATCAATTGTAGCTTTAACTTATATAGCTTCTAAACGTAATTTTCCATCATATGTAGATATGTCTGATTATAAATCTTATTTAGAAAGTATTGCTCGCAATTTTGGATATTTTTGGGGTATTAAAGAAAAAGTTAGAGTTAATACAGTATCTCTATCACCTATTTATACTAAAGCTGCTGCATCAATTAGTGGATTTAAAGATTTTTTATATTTATCAAATAAACTCTCTCCATTAGGTAATGCATCATCTCAAGATTGTGCTGATTATATAATTACACTTTTTTCAGACTTAACTAGAAAAGTTACAATGCAAAATCTATATAATGATGGAGGTTTTTCTAAAATTGGTATTAATGAATGTTTAATTTCTTTAAAAGATTAAAAATTACAATTTTTTTAATATGAAAAGAATTATTGCTCCATCTTTATTATCAGCAAATTTAGCTTTTTTACATCGTGATATAATAATGTTAAATGAAAGTGAAGCTGATTGGTTACATATTGATATAATGGATACTACTTTTGTTTCAAATATTTCTTTCGGATTTTCATTCACTAAATATGTAAAAAAGTATTCTAATAAACCAATTGATGTTCATTTAATGATATTAGAGCCAGATCGTTATATAAAAATTATTAAAAATAGCGGTGCTAATAATGTACATATTCATTATGAATCTTGTATTCATATAAATAGAACTATTTTCTCTATTAAAGAATATGGGATGAAAGTAGGTATTGCTATTAATCCTAATACACCAGTTTTTTTATTAAAAGATATTATTAAATATATTGATTTTGTATTATTAATGAGTGTTAATCCTGGATTTAGTGGCCAAAATTTTATTGAAAATACTTTTAAAAAAGTTAATGAAACAAAAAATTTAATAATCGATAATTATTCTTCTGCTTTAATAGAAGTAGACGGGGGAATTAATTTGGGGAATTCATCTATATTATTTAAAAATGGAGCTAATATTTTAGTATCTGGAACAGCTATATTTTCTAGTCCTGATCCTAAAAAAGTTATTCATAATATGAAATTATGATTTTTATTTATCCAGAAGTTAAAAATAAAATTTTATCTATTTCTATAATAGAAGATGTTATTGGAGAATTTGTAAAATTAAAAAAAGTTGGAGAAAACTATAGAGGATTTAGTCCTTTTTCAAATGAGAAAAACCCTTCATTTATAGTATCTCCTATAAAAAAAATATGGAAGGATTTTAGTTCTGGAAAAGGTGGGGATTTAATTAATTTTCTAATGGAACATGAAAAATTTACGTATATAGAATCATTATATTTTTTAGCAAAAAAATATAATATTAAAATAAATTTTTTTAACAAAAAAAAAAATCACAATAATACAAAAGAAAAACTAATAAATAAATTGTATTGCATACAATATAATTATAAATGTTTATTTATTAATAAAATGTTTTATTCTAAAGAAGGACTAGAAAATGGACTTAATTATTTAATAAAAAAAAGAAAATTTAATATAAATACTATTCGTAAATTTGAGTTAGGATATTCTCCTAGGGGTAAAATTACAGAAGAATTTTTAAAAAAAGGATTTAAATTAAAAGATTTAGTTTATTCAGGAAATACTATTTTTATAAACAATAGAAATTTTTTTGATTGTTTTAGAAAAAGAATTATGTTTCCAATTTTTAATTTAAATGGGAAAGTAATAGGTTTTGGAGGAAGAAGTATTAATAACCATGATTATAGTTGTTCAAATAAAATTAAATATATAAATTCTTCTGATAGTGTAATTTTTAAAAAAAGTTGCATTTTATATGGATTATATCAGGCTAAAAAGTATATTTTAAAAAATAATTTATGTTATTTAGTTGAAGGGTATACAGATGTTATATCTT
The DNA here is from genome assembly GCF_014251975.1 of Blattabacterium cuenoti. Lineage (GTDB taxonomy): Bacteria > Bacteroidota > Bacteroidia > Flavobacteriales > Blattabacteriaceae > Blattabacterium > Blattabacterium cuenoti_AM. The sequence continues at coordinate 239,009 of NZ_CP059204.1, read as the reverse complement.
TATACCAAATTGGGATAAATAATGTAGTTTCTACTTCTGGAATATTTTTAACTATTTCTCAAATTTTATTAATTAAAAAATTTACTTCTAATATAATTATTTTTTATGATGGAGATAGTACAGGAATAAAAGCTACTTTGAGAATAATTAATTTAATTTTAGAACAAGATATAAATTTACGAATAATATATTTCTCTAATGGTGAAGATCCTGATACTATATCAAAAAAATTCAAATCATTGAATGAATTAAAAAAATATTTATCAGAAAATATTTATAATTTTATATCTTTTAAATATAAAATATATAGATATCTTTATAAAGACGATCCTATTAAAAAATCCTTTTTAGTAAAAAATATTTTGATAAGTATATCAAAGATTAGTAATGTAGTTAAAAGAGAATTATATTTACAGGAAGCTTCTAAAATTTTATACATTAGTAAAGAAATTTTATTATACGAATTAAAAAAATTTTATATTAAAGTAAATAATACTTCATATAATAATACATATAATAGTATTGAAAATAATTTAAGTAAAACAAAAGAAACTAAATTTAATAAATATCATATTTTTTTTTTAGAAAAAAAATTAATTGAATTAATATTACTTTATGGGAATAAAAAAATAAAAAAAAATAAACAGGATACAACCGTTTTAAAAGAAATAATACGTGTATTTAAATATTGTAAAATGAATTTTTTTTCATCAAAAAATAAAAAAATTTTTGAAAAAATTTGTTCTAAAAAAAAAATATTATATATTTCAAAAATAAAAAAATTTTATATTTCTGAATATAAATTATCTAAATGGGAAAATAAAGGTATAAAAGTCCCTTCTATGGAAGAAAATATAGAAAAATATTTAAATGATATTTTATTAAGATATAAATATATACATATATCTAAATTGATTAAAAAAGAAATATTATGTTACAATAATAATAATGAAAAAAAAATTTTAAAAAAAATAATATTATTAACTAGTATTAAAAATAAAATTCAAAAAAAATTACATAGATATGTGTAATATAATTTTATTTATTGTAAATTTTTATTAAATAAAATTCAAAAAAAATGAAAACATTAATAGCAAAAAAAGCACCTAATTTTAATTCTTGTGCTGTTATAAACGGTAAAGAAATTGTAAATAATTTCACATTGCAACAATTTTTTGGTAAAAAATATATTTTACTTTTCTTTTATCCTAAGGATTTTACTTTTGTATGTCCTACAGAAATATATGCATTTCAAGAAAAAAAAAAATTTTTTGATAAAAAAAATGTTCAATTAATTGCAGTATCTACAGATTCAGAACAATCTCATTTTTCTTGGTTACAAATTCCAAAAAATATGGGTGGAATTAAAGGTATTACATATCCTATTGTTTCAGATATTAATAAAACTATATCTTATAATTATGGAGTTTTATCTGGAGATTGGTACTTAGATGAATATGAAAATTTAAAAGAAACAAAAAAGGAATTAATTTCTTATAGAGGTTTATTTATAATAGATAAACAAGGAATTATACGTCATATGTCAATTAATGACTTTCCTTTTGGAAGAAATATTGATGAATCTATACGTATAATAGATTCTATCCAATATTTTGAAAAAACTGGTGATGTATGTCCAGCAAATTGGGAAAAAGGGAAAAAATCAATTAATCCTAGTCATAAAGGAATTATAGATTATTATTCTTAATAACAAACGTTGATAATGAAAAAAAAAGTAGCATTTTATACAATTGGATGCAAACTTAACTATGCTGAAACATCAACTATATCAAGAAAGTTTTCAAATTTTTATTATCAACATGTTTCCTTTAAAGAATATGCGGATATATACGTAATAAATAGTTGTTCAGTTACAAAAAATGCTGAAAATGAATTTAAACGTATTATACGTAGTGCATTAAGTAAAAATAATAAAGCTTTTATTATAGCAATAGGATGTTATGCTCAATTAAATCCTAAAAAAGTATATTCTATAATAGGAGTAAATTTAGTTTTAAATGATGATGAAAAATATCGTATTATAGATTTTGTTAATGGTTATGAACATAAACAAAAGTACAATAATAAAAAAAATTATTCTTATTACTCTTCATATTCAATTGGGGAAAATAGAACTAGATCTTTCCTTAAAATACAAGACGGATGTGATTATAAATGTAGCTATTGTATAATACCTCAATCAAGAGGGCCATCACGTTCTGATTATATTAGTAATATTTTAAATAAAATAAAAATTATTTTTAAAAAAGGTATAAAAGAAATAGTTTTAACTGGTATAAATATTGGTGATTATGGAAAAATAAATGGGAATTCTAAATATACATTTTTTGATTTAATACAAAGCATAGAAGATAATATAAAAGAAGGTGGTAGAATTAGACTATCTTCTATAGAACCAAATTTACTTAAAAATAAACATATTGAATTTTTATCTAAAAGTAAATTTTTTGTTCCACATTTTCATATCCCTTTACAATCTGGTAGTAATAAAATATTAGGATATATGAGAAGAAGATATAAAAAAGAATTATTTCTAGAAAAAGTTAAATTTATAAGATATTTAATGCCATATTCTTATATAGGATCAGATGTTATAGTTGGTTATCCTGGAGAAACATATAAATATTTTATTGAAACTTATAATTTTTTAGAAGAATTAGATATATCATCTATTCATATTTTTACTTATTCTTCTAGACAAAATACTTTATCTTCGTCAATTACTAATGGAATTTGCAATATAAAAATAAAAAAAAAGAGAAATAAAATTCTAAGATTACTTTCTAACAAAAAATATATTTTTTTTTGCAAAAATCAATTATTTACAAAAAAAACAGTATTATTTGAAAAATTTTCATCAGATAAAAATTATCTATATGGATATACAGAAAATTATATTAGAGCTAAAATACGTATAAATAAAATAAGTATTTTATATAGAAATACATTACAAAATGTTGTTTTAAATAAAATTGACAATAAAGATGGTATAGTTATTGTAAAAAAATTAATTTGAAATACATTCTATATTAAAAATGTTTTCAAAAGACTGTTTTAATAAATATTTAACTTCTTTAAAAGATATGTTGATATATAATTCTTTTTTCATAGATGTCATTTTACAATCTGAAATACCACAAGGTATTATGTAGTCAAAATATTTTAAGTTGGGGTTAACATTTAAAGAAAGACCATGCATAGTAGTCCATCTTTTAATTTTTATACCTATTGAACATATTTTTCTTAATTGTTTATTATTTATTATCCATACTCCAGTTTTTCCTTTTATTCTAATACCATTAATTTTATAGTATTTATATAAAAAATATATTACAACTTCCTCTAAATATCTAATATACTTATGAATATCTAAAAAAAAATAATTCATATCTAAAATTGGATAAACTACTAATTGACCAGGACCATGGTAAGTTATATCCCCACCCCTATCTATTTTATATAAATATGCATTTATTTGATCCAAAAAATATTCACTAACTAATAGGTGCTTATATCTTTTACAATTTTGTCCAATTGTGTATATATGATTATAATATTCAACAAATAATAAATATCCAATAATATTATTGTTATTTTTATTATTTATAATTGTATTATGTAATTTTTTTTGATAAATCCAAGTTACTTTATATTCTTTTACACCAAGGTCTTTAAAAAAGATAGTCTTTTTTTTCACTTTAAAAATTTGATATAATAATAAAAACAAATCTAACTTCATTAGTTAAATTAAATAAATATATGTCCTATATATCAGAACAACAAATAATAAGAATTAAAAAATTAGAAAAATTAAGAAAATTAGGTATTAATCCATACCCTTCTAAAGAATATAATATTACAACTACAGTCCAAAAAATAAAAAATAATTTTTTAGAAAATGATAAAATAAGTATTGCAGGAAGATTAATGCGTTTGCGTATTTTAGGTAAGGCAACATTTGGAAATATTAAAGATCATACCGGATGTATACAAATTTATTTTAATAAATATAATTTGTATACAAAAGGAATTAATAAAAAAGATGTTTATAATATTATTATAAAAAAACTACTTGATATAGGAGATATAATAGGTATAATAGGTATTTTATTTAAAACTAAACAAAATGAAAAAACAGTTTATGTACACAAAATAACTATATTATCTAAATCTATTCGTCCTTTACCTCAAGTAAAAAAAGATAAAAATAAAATAATACATGACATATTTTCAAATGTAGAACATCGTTATAGAATGCGTTATGTAGATTTAATTGTAAATGATAATATAAAGGACATTTTTTTTAAACGAACTAAAATTATAAAAAAAATAAAAAATTTTTTAGATGTAAAAGGATATATAGAAGTAGATACTCCAATATTACAATTAATACCTGGAGGTGCAATAGCTAGACCATTTGTTACACATCATAATTCTTTAAATATACCTTTATATCTAAGAATAGCTAATGAATTATATTTAAAAAGATTGATTGTAGGAGGATTTCATGGAGTTTATGAGTTTTCTAAGAATTTTAGAAATGAAGGGATGGATCGTAATCATAATCCTGAATTTACTGTTTTAGAATTATATGTCGCATATAAAGATTATTATTGGATGATGAATTTTACAGAAAAAATTATAAAATATATTTTTAAAATATTCAAAAATATTTGTTACAAAGCCCCTTTTAAACGAATTACTATATTAGAATCTATAAAAGAATATACTGGGTTTGATTTAAATAATATGGATAAAAATAATATAATAAAAATTTGTAGAAAATTAAATATAAAAGAAAATAATAATATAGATAAAAATAAACTTATTGAAAATATTTTTGAAGAAAAATGTAAAAAAAATTATACAGATCCTACTTTTATAATTGATTATCCAATAGAAATGAGTCCACTAACCAAAAAACATCGTGACAATAAAAATTTATCAGAACGTTTTGAATTAATAATAAATGGACAAGAAATAGCTAACGCATATTCAGAACTAAACGATCCTATTGATCAATTAGATAGATTTAAAAAACAAATTAATAATGAAAAAAAAATTTTTAAGAATTACTCAATGTTAATTGATAAAGATTTTATTAGAGCATTGGAGTACGGTATGCCACCAACTGCAGGTATAGGAATTGGTATAGATCGTTTAGTTATGTTATTAACTAATAATAAATCAATACAAGAAGTACTTTTATTTCCTCAAATGAAACAAGAACAAGAGTATAAATTTTAAAATAATTATAATCCTAAAACTTTTAATCCATTAATTGATGCAATATTAACTAAATTATTTATATTATAATAATGACAAGATTCTAATAAAAAACGTAATTCAATCCATAAATTTCCATTTGAAAATGGTTTATATATATCACAAATATTATCAGTCCCTAAAGCCACAATAATACCCTCTGGGATCATTTCATCTATAGGTGTAATAGAATTATGACTAGGAACTAAATTTTCGTTTCTTATATGATCTATCCAAGCAATTGGACAGGAGATTACCATTAATTCAGCTTTTTTCATTAATTTATATACATTATATCTATAATCCTTTTTATGTGATGCTAAAGATATACTATGTATTGCGACTACTTTCCCTTCCATACCATATTCTATAGTTTTTTTAGCTAATATTTCTGTTTCTATTTCTTTATTATTGTTAAATTGATCTACATGAACATGCACTATTTTATCCATTTTTTTTGCAGTTCTTAACAAGACGTCTATATGCTCATTTTTTTTATAATTATCTTTTGCTGGCAATCCACCAATTATATCTACAAAATCTATTGCTTTTTCAAACCAATATTTAGATTTTTTATTTAATACACCTTTTAAAACTTGGTTTGCAAAACAAATTTTAATATATTTATTATAATTTTTTTTGAGTCTTTCTGCAGCTTTTAAAGATCTATCTTCTATAACTTCATCAACGTCAATAAACGTACATATAGCTTGAGTCCCCTGATAAATAAAATATTTCAAAGCTTTTTCCATCCTAATATATATATCTTCTTCTGTAGCTAAACGCTTCATTTCATCAACTAAATACCATTTTTTTTTAAGTGGATAATAAGAATATCTAAAATTTTTATTTGTTAAAGTATAAGCTCTATCCAAATGAGAATGTGTATTTACCCAACCTCCTTTTATTTTAATTTTTTTTATAATAATATCTTCAAGATTTATTAAGTATTTTATATGTTTGGTATCCATATAATTTTTTTAGTTTCAAAAAATTTTTCTTCAAAATAATTATTTAATGGATATACTATAGAATAAGGAAATTTACTAATTTCTTTATCTATATTCCCACCTTTTAAATATAAAGATCCATTTTTATAATTACATTTTTTGAATTTATCTTTTATCCAAGAATCTATAATATTTATTTTTGATACATATCTAGTAACCACAAAATCAAATTTATAATCTATTTTTTCTGCTCTAATACAAATAGGATATACATTTTTTAAATTAAGATTATATATTATTTTTTCTACAATTTTAATTTTTTTTTTATAGAATCAACTAAAATAAAATTTGTTTTAGGGTATAAAATAGACAAAGGTATACCTGGGAAACCTCCACCAGTTCCTAAATCCATTACACATTCTCCAGGACAAAAAGTTATTATTTTAGCTACGCTTAAAGAATATAATACATGATTTTGATAAAAATTATTAAAAGTTTTTTTAGAAATAAGATTAATAAAATTATTCCAATATTCGTATAAATAGATCAAATAAGAAAATTGATTAATTTGTCTATGTAATAAATTTGGGAAATATTTCATTATTAATTTCATTTTATAAAATTTTTTATTTATACAAATTTATAATATAGATTTATATTTTTATTTTAAAATTACTTTTTATGAAAAATAGATTGTCCTATCGTTTGCAAAATATGGCTTATTCACAAACTATAGCTATGGCAACTAAAGCAAGAAATTTAATAAATAAAGGTTTCGATGTAATTAATCTTAGTTTAGGTGAACCAGATTTTTATCCTCCTAAATTTGTTTTAAATGCGGCTAAAAAAGCAATTGATGATGGATACCATTACTACACTCCAGTTTCTGGTTACATAGATTTAAAAGAGGCAATATGCGAAAAATTTAAACGTGACAATAATTTGAAGTATTTTCCTTCTCAAATAGTAGTATCTACTGGAGCTAAACAATCTATAATAAATGTTTTATTATCTTTACTTAATAAAAACGATGAAGTTATAATACCATCACCTTATTGGGTAAGTTATGTACAAATGGTAAAATTTTGTGAATCAAATCCTATTATAATCCCTACAAAAATTGATAATAATTTTAAAGTTTGTCCAAAACAATTAGAGAAATCAATAACTTCTAAAACAAAATTATTTATTTTTAGCACCCCTTGCAATCCCACAGGTAGTGTATATTCTTATGAAGAATTAAAAAATTTATCAAAAGTTTTTAAAAAATATCCTAAAATATTAATTTTATCTGATGAAATTTATGAACATATTTGTTATTCTAAAAATACTCCAACTAGTATAGCTAGTTTTTCTGAAATTTATCCTCAAGTTATAACGTTGAATGGATTATCTAAATCTTTTTCTATGACTGGATGGAGGATAGGTTATATAGGAGCGCCTAAATGGATTGCAAAGTCTTGTGATAAGATACAAGGACAGATGACATCATGTGCTAATTCTATAGCACAAAGATCTGCAATAGCAGCATTAAAAGCATCTCCTAATAGTATTAAATATATGATAAACAAATTTAAAAATAGAAGAGATATAGTCTTAAAAATGATTAAGGAAATACCAGGTTTAAAATGGAATATACCTAAAGGTGCATTTTATATTTTCCCAAATATTTCTAATTTTTTTGGTAAAAAATTATTTGGCAAAATAATTACTAATTCAGATCAATTTTCTGAATTTTTACTTGAAAAGGCTAAAGTAGCTACTGTAAGTGGAAGTGCTTTTGGAGAGCCAGAATGTTTACGTATATCTTATTCATCTTCCGAAAAAAAAATTATAGAAGCTTTTAAAAGAATAAAGAAAATTTTAATATAAACATAGTTTTATTTAGGGTGGGTGGATGACCGGGATCGAACCGGCGCTACTCAGAACCACAATCTGATGCTCTACCAACTGAGCTACATCCACCACTAGTTATGAAAATATATGCAATTTACTAAAAACTATTTTATTTAACAAGAGTAACTAATAATTATCTCTTTACAAAGAGAAAATAAATTGTTATAAATCCATTTTAAAATTATTTTTTTTTCTTTAAAAGGATATAATAAATGAATATTTGCTCCAGCATCCAAAGTAAAATAAATATTTTTATTACTTTTCTTTCTAAAATCCCATATTTTATATATTATATTTAGTGTATTTGGTGTAATATATAAATAATAAGGAGTAGAAGACATTATCATAGCATGTAAACTTAACGCTTCATTTTCTATTATATATCCAAATTTTTTAAAATTTCCTTCTTTTAAAATATTAATTATATTATTCATATTTTTATTAGCTTGTATAATACGACCTTTGGTATAGGGATTATTATTCATTAATTCATGACCTTCAGTACTTGATATATGCTTAGGGTTTTTTTCTATTATTAAAATAGTATCCATTATATTTTTGTAAATAGAATGTATTTTATAAGGATATTTAATAGAATATAGATTATTACTACCTTTTATTGATTTATGATACCCCCATACAGAAAATCCAGGATAAATAGATCTACAAGCACTACCTGATCCTAATCTTGCTATAAAAGAAGCTTTTTTTAGATTGTTAAATATATTTTTTTTATACGAAAAAACACATTTATTTTCCATTTCAATTATACATAGAGCTAAAGAACTCATAAAAGATGCAGAAGAAGCTAAACCACTACTATGTGGAAATGTATTAAAAGTTTTTATAATAAAATTATAATATTTTATATATGGACAGTATAATAAAATTCTATCAAAAAATAATAATATTTTAGGCAAAAATTTCTTATTTTCTTTACCAGAAAAAAAAATTTTTACAGAATATACTTCACTACCTTTTTTAGGATAAAAAATTAATTTTGTAGTAGTATATAATTTGTTTAATAAAAAACTTATAGAAGGATTAATTGGTATTTGTATTTTGTTTTTACATTTACCCCAATATTTAATTAAAGCAATATTTGAATTACTTGTTTTTATAATTTCTCCATTTAACTCTAAAAAATATTTTTTTTTATAAAAAAATATTTTTCATATTTCATATTATTCATTTTTTTTAATATAGTTTATCATTTTTTTATCATCTAATTCACCTTCTGAACGTGCTATTACACAACTAGCTAATCCGTTACCAATAACATTTACAGTAGTTCTAGCCATATCCATTAATTCGTCTATACCAATTATAGCTAATATTGGCCAATTAGGTAAACCAAAAGTAGCAGCTGTAGCCAAAAGTATTACCAGTGATGCTCTTGGGACACCAGCTACTCCTTTACTGGTTAAAATTAAAGTTAATCCTATAAAAATTTGTTTACTAAAACTTAAATGTATACCAGCTGCTTGCGCAACAAAAACTGTAGCTAAAGATAAATATAAAGTAGTTCCATCTAGATTAAAACTATATCCTGTAGGAATAACAAATGCAATTATTTTTCTAGGTACTCCTAATTTTTCTAAATTTTCCATAAGTAAAGGTAAAGCTGATTCAGAGCTAGTAGTAGCAAAAGCAAGTGAAACAGGTTCAGATAATGCTTTAATAAAAGATTTTAAAGGAACTCTAATCCATAATAAAATAGGATATAAAACAATTAATAAAAAAATTAATAAAGCAATATAAAGAGTTAACAATAATTTAATAAGATTATATAATATATCTAAACCCATATGCCCTATAGTATAAGCTATAGCTGATCCAACACCAATAGGAGCAAAATACATAATAATTTTTGTGAATTTAAACATAATCTCAGAAATATTTTCTGAAATAGATAAAATGAGATGCCTTTTTTTTTCTTCTAAAAACAACATAGATATACCAAATATTACAGAAAATATTACAATAGGAAGTACATCCCCGTGATAAATAGATTTTATAAAATTTTCTGGAAAAATATGAATAATCATTTCCTGCCAAGTTTTAGTTTCTATTTTTGGTAATTGTTGTCCTGTAGTATCTAATGGTATAGAAATGCCTACTCCTGCCTGAGATACGTTAATAGCAATAAGTCCAATAAATAAAGATAAAGTTGTAACTATTTCAAAATATAATAATGATTTCCATCCCATTGATCCTAATTTTTTAATATTAGAATGACTAGCTATACCTACTACTAAAGTAGAAAACAATATTGGTGCAATAATAGTCTTAATTAATCTTAAAAATATTTGAGATAAAAACCTTAGTTGTACAGCGACTTTTGGAAGATCTAATCCAATTTCTATTCCAATAATAATAGATAATAAGATCCAAGTTGTTAAATCTTTTTTCAATAATGCATATGAAATAAAAATAAAAATAACAAAACATCTTAATATACTTAGAGTAATATTATTTAATTCTAAAAAAGATTTAAATAAATGGATACAAACACAAATTAAAACACTTAAAAAAGCTATAAATAAGACTTTTTCTTTTTTTATATTATTCATTGCAATATTAATTTTTTGTAACTCATATTAGAGTATAAAAAAATAATTCTAGCATTTATTCTAGCTAGTAGTATATAACTTAACAGACTCGCAGGGATTCGAACCCTAACTAACAGAATCAAAATCTGCTGTGCTACCATTACACAACGAGTCTATGGATACTAGTAATATATGTAAATATATATTATTTTTTTTTCAAAAACATTATAAATGTATTATATTTATTATGTAAATTATTAATTGGTTTTATATTATATATATGTCTGTAAAAATACGTTTGAAAAGAGTAGGTAAAAAACATAAACCTATTTATCATATAGTAGTATCTGATTCTCGTTGTCCTAGAGATGGTAAATTTATAAAAAAATTGGGAACTTATAATCCTAATGAAGATCCACCATATTACAAATTAAAAATAAAAGAATCTGTTTCATGGTTAATGAAAGGAGCTATTCCAACGGATACAGTAAAATCAATTTTTTCTAAAAAAGGTGTATTATTAAAAAAACATTTATTAGAAGGAGTAAAAAAAGGTGCTTTTAGTTATGAAGATGCAAATAAAAAATTTAATTCATGGTGTGAAAATTATAAAAAAAATATATAAAATACCAGAAATAATCCTATAATATCCAAATAATTTAAAATTGTTGTTTTTTAAATATTTAATAAATGATTTTATTGCTATTATTGAAGTAATAAAAGAAACTAAATTACCTAATAATAATAATTTTAACTCATAAGAAGAAATATTACATGCTGTATTAAAATAACAATCATATAACTTTTTAAAAGTAGCAAATATTACAACTGGGATAGAAATAAAAAAAGAAAATTCTATTGAATCTTTCCTACTTACATTTTGTAATATACCAGATATAATAGTAGTTGCACTTCTTGATATACCAGGGATTAATGATATACATTGAGATAATCCAATTACTAATGCTCTATAATAATTAATTGGTAAATAATTATTTTTATTTTTATTAAAATTTTTTATATTTTTTTTTTCATATAATTTTTCTGCTTTTATAATAATTATTCCTCCTATAATAAGAGATATAGAAACAATTATTGGATTATTTAACATAATATTTATATTTTTATATATGTAATATCCAATTATACTAAATGGTATAGTAGATATAAATATTTTTATATAAAAATCTAATTTTTGAAAAAAAAGTTTTTTTCTATATAAAAAAATAACTGATAAAATTGATCCAAATTGTACAGATACAATAAATAAATTTGTTATTTTTTGATTTAAAATACCCATAGCAGAAGCAGCTAGGATCATATGCCCTGTAGATGATATAGGGAAAAATTCTGTTATCCCCTCAATAATTCCTAATATGATTGATTGAAAATAATTCATTATTTAATATTTTAAATATTAATTTTAGCATAAATAGAATTTTGTTCTATAAATTTTCTTCTTGGATATACATCTTCCCCCATTAGTATAGAAAACATTTTATCAGCTTCTAAATAATTATTTATACTTACTCTGCGTAGTGTCCTAGTATTAGGATTCATAGTACTTTCCCAAAGTTGTTCTGCATTCATTTCACCTAATCCTTTGTATCTTTGTATTGTAACTGATTTTCTTCCTCCTAATTTATTAATTATATTTTTTCGTTCTGTTTCACTCCATGCATACTCGTATTTTACCCCTCTTTTTATTATATAAAGAGGTGGAGTAGCAATATATATATATCCTCTTTCTATTAATTGTTTCATATAACGAAAAAATAATGTTAGAATTAAAGTAGATATATGACTACCATCTATATCTGCATCTGTCATTATAATTATTTTTTCATATCTTAATTTTTCTATATTTACAATTTTTTTGTCATCATATAATCCAATAGTAATACCTAAAGATGTAAAAATATTTTTTATTTCTTCATTTTCAAAAATTTTGTACTGTATAGCTTTTTCTACATTTAATATTTTTCCTCTTAATGGTAATATAGCCTGGTATTCTCTATCTCTTCCTTGCTTAGCAGTACCACCAGCAGAATCTCCTTCAACTAAATATATTTCACAATTTTTGGGATTATTTGAAGAGCAATCTGCTAATTTTCCAGGTAAAATATTGTTAATAGTATTCTTTTTTTGAATTAATTCTCTAGCTTGTTTAGCAGCTTTTCTAGATTTTGCTGATATAATTATTTTATCAATAATTTGTTTCCTTTCAATAGGATGTTCTTCTAAATAATTAGTTAAAAATTTACCTACAATTTTATCTACAATACCACCTATCTCATGATTACTTAATTTAGTTTTAGTTTGTCCTTCAAATTGAGGATTAGAAACTTTTACAGAAATAATAGCAGTTACTCCTTCTCTAAAATCATCTTTAGTACATTCTATTTTTTCTTTTGAATTAATTTTATACTCATCTATATATTTTTTTAAAGTTCTAGTTAATGCTCTTCTAAATCCAGTAATATGGGTTCCACCTTCATTAGTGTTAATATAATTAACATAAGAAAGTATTTTTTCTTTAAAAGAGGTATTATATGACATTGCTATTTCTATTATAGTAGTATTTTTTTGTCCTTTTATAAAAATAATTTCTTTTATTAATGATATTTTATTTTTATTTAATTTATGTAAATATTCTTTTATACCATTATTAGAAAAAAAATGATTCTTAATATTATTTTTTTCATCCTCAAAAAATAAATGCAAACCTTTGTTTAAAAATGATAACTCTTTTAGCCTTTCATATATTATATTTTCATCATATATTATAGATCTAAAAATAGTATCATCGGGTATATAATAAATTTTAGTACCTCTAATATTTGTTACACCAATATATTTTACAGAACAAATAGGTTGTCCTTTAAAATATTCTTGTTTATAAATTTTATCGTTACGATAAATTGTAACTATTAAATGTTTAGATAAAGCATTAACACAAGAAATACCTACCCCATGTAATCCACCAGATATTTTATAAGAATTTTTATCAAATTTTCCTCCTGATCCAGTTTTTGTCATAACTACTTCTAATGCAGATTTTTTTTCTTTTTTGTGTATTTCTACAGGAATTCCACGTCCATTATCAAGAATACTTATGTATCCATTTTTATGAATAGTTACCCATATTTTATTGCAAAAACCAGCTAGAGATTCATCAACAGAGTTATCTATAACTTCATAAAATAAATGATGTAACCCTCTGCTACCTATATCTCCAATATACATTGATGGTCTAGTTCTTATGTGTTCTATACCTTCTAAAGATTGAATACTATCTGCTGTATAATTTGTTGTATTGTTTTTCATCGTATTTTATTATAAAAAAAAATATAAAAATATAATTTATAAAAATTTAAAAATATTAATAATTTACTTTATTAGTATACATAAATAAATTTAAGTTTAACAATACAAAAATATATTTATTATTATAAAATAAATAATTTATAAATTATAAATAAATGATTTAGTGAATACTACAATAAAAAAATTAATATATTAATTTTTTTATTGTAGTTTTGATAGACTTATATTTTATCCATTCTTTTATTTTTTTATGATTTCCAGATAACAGTATATCTGGTACTTTATATCCTTTATATATAGATGGTCTAGTATAAATTGGTGCAGATATAAAATAATCATTTTGAAAAGAATCAGTTAAAATTGAATTTCTGTTTTTTATAACTCCTGGTATTAACCTAACTATAGATTCTATTATTACAGCTGCAGCTAATTCCCCAGCTGATAAAATATAATTTCCAATAGAAATTTCTTGGGATATTAAATTATCTCGTATTCTTTGATCAATTCCTTTATAACGACCACATAGAATAATAATATTTTTTTTAAAAGATAAATAATTAGCATATTTTTGAGAAAATTTTGTACCATCAGGAGTCATAAATATAATTTCATCATAATATCTTTCAGATAATAATTTTGAAAAACATTTATATACAGGTTCAATTCTTATTACCATACCATCTCCTCCTCCATATGGATAATCATCTACTTTTTTATGTTTTCCTAGTCCATATTTTTTTAAATCATGTATTTTAATAGTTATTACTTTTTTTTTAATAGCTTTTTTTATTACAAAATTATAAATAATACTTTTAAATTCTTTTGGTAATGTACTAACAACATCTATACGCATTAATTATATATTTTAATCTAGTAATGAAATTAATAAAAAAATTATATTTATTAATAATTTTTAATTATGAAATGTATCGTATCTATAATAGGACGACAAAATGTTGGTAAATCTACTTTATTTAACAAAATTTTAGGTAAAAGAACCTCTATTGTTCATAAAACTGGTGGAATTACGAGAGATAGAATTTATGGAGATTTAGTATGGAATGGGTTCAATTTTTTTATAATAGATACTGGTGGATATTCTGACAATTATAATTCATATTCAACTTTTGATAAAATATTAAATAAAGAAATAAATTATCAAATTTTAAAATCTATTAATGAGTCAGATATAATACTATTTATAATAGATATTAGGGTAGGTATTTTATCATCGGATATAAAAATATCTAGTTTAATAAGAAAACAAAACAAACCTATTTTTTTAGTTATAAATAAAGTAGATCATGGTAAATTACTATATATATCTGATACAGAGTTTTTTAAATTAGGATTTGAAAATTATTATTACGTATCATCTACTAATGGTAGTGGAGTAGCTGAATTGTTAGATGATATAGTAATATTTTTATTAAAAAAAAATAAAAAAAGAATATTAATTTCATATGAAAAAATACCAAATATTTCAGTAATAGGTAGACAAAATGTTGGTAAATCTACTTTAATTAATTCATTGTTGGGTAAATATCAAAATATTGTTACAAATTATTCTGGTACTACTAGAGATGTTATAAATATAAATTATAAAAAAATTGGATATGAATGTGTTTTAAATGATACTCCAGGATTAAAAAAAAAATCAAAAATAAAAGATAATATTGATTTTTATTCAATGTCAAGAACAACAAAAACTATAGAAAATACAGATATATGTTTATTTATGATAGATTCTAGTATAGGATTAGGTAAACAGGATATAGACATTTTTAGGATGATTGAAAAAAATCAAAAAGGGGTGATTATATTAGTTAATAAATGGGATTTTTATTACAAAAAAAATAATTTATTTTTATTACAAAAAAATTATGAAAATTATATTAAAAAAAAAATATTTCCGTTTTGGGATATACCAATTATTTTTATTTCTGCTAAAAAAAAATATAAAATAAATAATATTATACCAACAGCGTTTAAAATAGAAAAATTAAAAAAAAATAGATTGAAAACAAATATTTTAAATAAAATAATGTTACCAATTTTTAAAAAACATCCTCCATCTTCTATAAATAAAAACAAAAAAAAAAAGTTTATAACTATAAAATATTGTACTCAACTACCATCATATAAACCAAAATTTGTATTTTTTTCAAATTATCCTAAGTACATAAATAAATCTTATGAAAGATTTGTTGAAAATAATATTAGAATGAATTTTTGTTTTTATGGTGTTCCAATAAAAATATTTTTTAGAAAAAAATAAATATAAAAAAAATTGTAATAAAGTGATAACACATGTGATAGGTAGATTAGTTGAAAAAAATGAATCTTATTTAGTAATAGATTGTAATGGAATAGGATATTTTATACATATATCTTCATACACTTATTCTTTTTTATCAAAAATAGGTACTATAGTAAATATATATACTTATTTATTTATTAAGGAAAATAAGCATATTTTATATGGATTTTTTGATAAGAAAGAAAGAAAAATTTTTTCTTATTTAATTTCAGTAAATGGTGTAGGAGGTAGTTTAGCTATTATATTATTATCTTATCTTACACCATATGAAATAGAAAAATCAATTTATCAAGAAAATATAAAAACTTTTAATAAAATAAAAGGAATTGGTATTAAAACTGCAAAAAAAATAATTATTGAGCTTAAAGATAAAATATATAAAGAATTAAAAATAAACAATTCAGAAAATAATGATATTAATAATATTTTCATAAAAAAAAAAGCCTTAAATGCTATAAAAGTTTTAGGATTTACTACAAAAAAAATTTATAAAGAAATTATAGACGATATTTTAACAAAAAATCCTAATTCTTCTGTTGAAGATCTAGTAAAAGAGTTTTTAAAAAGAAAATAAAAAATAATAAATAAGTTATTAATTTTTATTTTCGAATATTATAAAAAATATTAAAATTATATTTTAAAAAAAATTTTTATGGAACTTTTTTATCCTTTAGTAATATTAGTTCTTTTTATATTATCTGTGTTTGATTTAATTATTGGTTTAATTAATGATGCAGTAAATTTTTTAAACTCAGCTATAGGTTCTAAAGCTTCTTCTATTAGAAATATAATAATAACTTCTAGTTTAGGTATTGTATTAGGTATATTTTTATCTAGTGATATGATGGAAATTACTAGAAAAGAAATTTTTAATCCATCATATTTTTACTTTTCAGATATTATTTTAATTTTTTTATCTGTTATGATATCCGATATAATATTATTAAACATATTTAATAATGTTGGTTTACCTACTTCTACTACAGTATCAATGGTGTTTTGTTTATTAGGAAGTTCATTTAGTATTGCTATTTTAAAAATTATATTTAATAATGAATCATTTTATTATATATTCAGATATATTAAAATTAATAAAATAATAAATATTAGTATAGGTATGTTAATATCTATTATTATATCTTTTATATCTGGGTCTATTATACATTACTTTATACGTTTTTTATTTACTTTTGAAAGTAAAAATAGATTTAAATATATAGATTATATATGGGCATCAATTGCATTAAGTAGTATGACTTATTTTTTAATTGTTAATAGCATATACACTGTATATTATGAATCTGTTACAAAATATAATTATTTTTTTATTAAAGTTTTTTTTGAACTTATGAATAAACATATTATTATTTTTTTATTTTTATTATTTTTAATTTGGATAATTATAGCTAAAATAATTATATTCTTAAAATACAATATTTTAAAATTTGTAGTACTGTATGGTACATTTTCTTTATCAATGGCTTTTTCAAGCAATGATTTAGTAAATTTTATAGGTATACCTGTAGCAGGAGTACAATCGTATAACATATGGATGAAAGAAGGATATCCTAATGCAGATACTTTTAAAATGAGTGAACTTATACAACATAATAAAGTTAAAATACCACATTTAATACTAATTTTATCAGGGATAATTATGATATTAACTTTATGGTTTACTAAAAAAATAAATACTTTAAATAGAAGTATAGAACTTAATTTAAGTAGACAAAGTATGGGGAAATGTAAAGAAAAATTTACATCTAAATCTATATCCCGTGCAATTGTTAAATTATATATATGTATAGGAAATATATTTTTTAAATATTTTCCAAAAAAAATTTTATTAAAAATAGAAGATAGATTTAAAATAAAAAATAAAAATATGAATATAGCATTTGATTTAGTTCGTGCTTCTTCTAATCTTACTATATCTAGTATATTAATATCTATAGCTACAGTTAATAAGTTACCTTTATCTACAACTTTTGTTACATTTATGGTATCTATGGGTACTTCTTTATCAGATCGTGCTTGGAATAGAGAAACTGCAGTTTATAGGGTATCTGGAGTATTAAATGTTATAAGAGGATGGTATTTTACTGCAATAATTGGTTTTTCAATTTCTGGTGTAATATCCGTTTTTTTATATTTTTTTAAAGGATTTGCTTTATTATTATTACTAATATTAGTTATATATTTTGTTTATAGAAATTATTTAGTAAATAATAAAAAAAAATAAAATAAATTACTTTTTAAAATAATCACAATATATAGAATATAAATACATTATTTTATTTAATAAAATTTTTTCTTTTATAAAAAAAAATTTAAAAATTTTTTCAAAAGAATTTTTTAATAAATTATCAGGAATTATAAAAAATTTTTCATTTATCATCTTTATGAAAAATAAATATATTGATATATAAATGAAATATTTTATCATATTTAATAATGCTCCCATTATTTTATCAAATTCTTGTAAATATAAAATATTTAAAAAATAATTAATTATTTTTTTAACTAAAATACTATATAAAATAATACATAAAAATGTAATTATTAAAGAATAAAATATAAGACAGTCTGTATCTTTTTTAAATAAAAAAAAATATTTTTGTAATATTTTTTTTATAAATTTGAAAATATTTTTCCCATTATAAATTGAAATTATTAAAAATGAAGGTATAAAAAATTGATATATAAATCCTTTTTTATATCCATTTATTCCACTAAATAATATTAAAAAAAATATAATTAAATCCAATATAAACATAATTTATTAATTACTTTTAAAAAATATAATATATTGTAAATGAATAATGAAATAGATAAAATTAAAGAAGAAATAAAAGTATTTAACCCAAAAACATTATATGATTTAAAAAAATTTAAAAACAAATTTTTAAGTAAAAAAAAAGGTATTATAAAATTTTTGTTTTGTAAATTAAAAAAAATAGACATTAATAAAAAAAAAATTTTAGGTAAAGAAATAAATTATTTAAAAAAAGAAGTTAAAAAAAAAATATTAGAAAATAATAATCTATTAATAGAAAATAAACTAGAAAACAAACAAAATTTAAATTTTGATTTTACTGAACCAGGGGAAAAATTAGAAAATGGATCACTTCATCCAATTTCTATAATAATAGATAGGATAATAGATATACTTGAAAATATTGGATTTAATACTTATGAGAATAGTAATGAAATAGAAGATGATTGGCATAATTTTACTGCATTAAATATACCAATTAATCATCCTTCTAGGGAAATGCATGATACTTTTTTTTTGAGAAAAAATCCAGATATTTTATTACGTACACATACATCTTCTATGCAAATAAGATATATGAAAAATAATAAACCTCCATTTAAAATTTTATCTATAGGTAAAGTATATAGAAATGAAACAATATCTCATAATTCAAATTATATATTTCATCAGGCAGAGGGTTTTTATATTAATAAACAAGTATCTTTTTTAGATTTAAAAGAAGTAATTTTTTTTATTATAAATTCTTTACTTAAAAGAAATATAAAGATTAGATTTCGTTCATCTTATTTTCCTTTTACAGAACCTAGTGCTGAAGTAGATATATATCATAATAATAAATGGATAGAAATTATGGGTTGCGGTATGATAGACCCAATAGTTTTAAAAAATGTAGGTATTAACGAAAATAAATATTCAGGATATGCATTTGGATTAGGGATAGAACGTTTAGCTTCAATAATTTATAATATAAAAGATATTAGAATATATTTAGATAATGATATTCGTTTTCTTGAACAATTTAAAAGTGAATTTTAAATTATTTTATTATTTCTTTGTTTAAAAATTTCATATAATAAAATACCACATGCAACAGAAACATTTAAAGAAGAAATTTCTTGTTTCATAGATGGTATTTTAACTGTATTACAAGATATTTTTATGTATTTTTCATTAATACCTTTTTCTTCGTTACCTAATATTAATACTGTAGGACCTGAAAAGTCTAAATTATTCCAATTAATAGAAGATTTTTCTGTTGCAGAAAAGACTTTCATACCTGAATTTATTAAAAATTGAATAGTTTCACCAATATTTTTTTCTTTACATATTGGAATTTTAAATATAGCACCAGAAGAAGTTTTTATTGAATCAGAACCTATAATAGCTGAATTTTTTGAAGGTATTATAATTGAATTTACGCCAGCACATACAGAAGTACGAATTATAGATCCAAAATTTCTTACATCTGTTATTCTATCTAAAATAATTAAAAGTGGATTTATTATTTTTTTATATAAAATTGGTAATAAATTTTTTATATTATATGTTTTTATGGTAGAATAATATGAGTATACACCCTGATGGTTTTTATTTTTTAACTTAATAAATTTATTTTTTGAAACTAAATTTATTTTAATATTTTTATTTTTTGAAAGGTATAGCAATTCCTTATAAGATTTTTTTTGTAGACCCTTCTTTAAAAAAATTGATTTTATATCTATATTAGATTTAATAGCTTCTATTAATGGATGTATACCATATATAATATTATTTAAATTATTTTTTATCATTTATATTAATTTTTTTTTTTATAATTTCAGATAAAATTTTTTTTATCATATATTTTATAATGCTTTTAAAGAATAAAAAAATAAAAACAAAGAATAATAAATATAAAATAGTTAGTATACCAAATCCTATTAAATAATTACCAAAATAAAAAGATAAGAAAAAACATAATGAAATACTACCTAAAAAAAATATTATAATACAAAATATTAACAAAAAAAAAATAAAAAAAACATTAGTTATAATTGATATAATAATTTTTATTAATTCGTTTTTAATGTAATAATACCATTTATTATATATTAAATATTTAATGAAAGAAAACATATTTATTTAAGTACCTAATTCATTTTCTATTCTATCGTTTTTTTGAATTTTATTATAATTTTTACATAATAAATACTTTAAATTTAATATTAAATTATATAATTTTTTTCTAGTTTTACCCAAAATTTTTTTTATTTTATTATTAGAATTTTTTTTTAATAAAATATTTTTTTTATTTGTCAATGTAATTCCTATAATTAATCCAGTTATATAACCTACAATAATACATAAAAAAATTTTTTCTTTTTTTTTCATAAAAATAATTTTAAACTAAATTTAGTTAATACAATAATTATTAACAAAATTATATTATTTTATACTTTTTTTTATGTTTATAAAAAAATTTTGTTCTTTAAAAAAATTTAATACGTTTGGCATAAATGTTTATGCTCGTTATTTTATAGAAATAAATAATTTAGATGATTTAATAATTTTTTTTAAATCTATAAAAAAAAATATACCAAAAATTTTTATTGGAGATGGTAGTAATATACTTTTTTTAAAAAATTATTTTCCAGGATACGTAATTAAAATAGGTATTAAAGGAAAAAAAATAATTTATGAGGATTATAAAAATGTAATAATTCAAGCTTTTTCTGGAGAAAATTGGTCTAATTTTGTAACATGGACTATAAAAAATAAGTTTTTCGGATTAGAAAATCTTTCCTTCATTCCAGGTACTGTCGGTGCAGCTCCAATACAAAATATTGGTGCATATGGATCAGAAATAAAAAAAACTTTAGTAAAAGTAAAAGGATATGATATAATTAACAAAAAAATTGTTGAAATTTCAAATAAAAAATGTAATTTTTCTTATCGTTCATCTATTTTTAAAAAAAATCTTAAAAATTCATTTTTGATATTATCTGTATTTTTTATTTTAAGCAAAAAAGAAAAAAAATTAAATACATATATAGATATTAAAAAAGAATTAAAATATATGAATATAACTAAACCTACTGTACAAAATATTAGAAAAGTTATTTTTAAAATTAGGAATAAAAAAATACCTAATCCAAAAAAATTAGGTAATGCTGGAAGTTTTTTTATAAATCCTATAATAAAAAAATATTATTTTAAAAAATTACAAATAAAATATCCTGATATAATAGGTCATCCTATTTCTAAAAAAAAAATAAAATTATCTGCTAATTATTTAATTGAAAAAATAGGATGGAAAGGTAAAATAATTGATTATGTAGGAACATATAAAAAACAACCTATTATTTTGGTAAATTATGGTGTATATAGTGGTATGGATATTTATAATTTTTCAAAAAAAATTAATAATAAAATTAATGAAAAATTTGGAATCTATTTACCTATAGAAGTAAATCTAATATATTAATTAGAATTAGTTTAATTAATTAAAATAATTTTAAATTAATTATTTTAAAACCATAACTAAAAGTACATAAAGTATTATACATAACATAATATAACTAAATTTAATTTTACAATAAATTTAATAAATTAATTGGTAAAATACAAAATAATTTGGTTATAATTATAATGGAGGTATATTTTTTTAAGCAAATTTTTATAATAGTACTTTAGATAACATTACTTTAGATATATTTGTATCTAAATAAAAAAAAATTAATTAATTTTTAGGGGTTTAATCATAATTAAAGATAATATTAGTTTTTCCCCTAGATAAAAAATTTATAAATAATAAAAAATAATCCATTATTTATAATGATTAATACATATAATAAAAAAATGTTTTATTTAATTGTATAAAACATAGTAGTAATTAATAATTTTTTAATACAAAAATATACATAAAGGTAGTTTATATAACATATTTTAATAACAAAATTTATGCGTATATTTTGTAGAGGGGTTTTAATAGGTATTGATATTTTTTCATATTTAATTATATGATAAATATGATAATTATTATTTAAAATTTTAATGTTTATAATTAAATAATTTATAAAATATTTTAATTTAATTTATTATATTATTTATAATATTTTTAGCTATTTTAATAAAAGTATTTTTTACTTCAACATCCTTCATTACTGCAGGTATTCCTAAATCAGAAAATATCTGTATTTTTTTTAAAATTGGTATCTCACCTAAGAAAAAAATATTCATTTTTTTTGAAATATTTTTTACTCCATCTTTTCCAAACAAAAAATATTTTGTTTTATTTTCTTTTTCATTAGTAGGAATGAAAAAAGACATATTTTCTATAATACCAATAATTGGTACATAAATAGATTTAATTTTAAACATCTCTATAGTTCTTATTACATCATCTATAGCTACTTTTTGAGATGTACTAACTATAATAGCACCAGTTAACGATATTTCTTGTAAAATAGATAAATGTATATCTCCAGTTCCAGGTGGTAAATCAATAATTAAAAAATCTAAATTACCCCAATTAATTTCGTTAATAAATTGTATTAATGCTTTTGATGCCATTGGGCCTCTCCAAACAATAGCTTTACCATATTTTGAAAAAAAACCTATAGAAATAATTTTAATTCCATATTTACAAATAGGATTTATTAATCCATTATTACTTGATATAGATATAAAAGAAGAATTAATTCCAAACATAGTAGGGATAGAAGGCCCATAAATATCAGCATCTAATAATCCAACTTTATATCCTATATTTGATAATATAACAGAAATATTAGAAGCTATAGTAGATTTACCTACCCCACCTTTACCAGATGCTATAGCTAGTATATACTTTATAGATTTTTTTTTATTAACATCAAATTTTATTATATTAATTTTTATACATATATTTTCTTCAATATTATTTTTTATAGTATCATAAATATAATTAATAATTTTATCCCTAAAATGTAGAGTGGGGTTAGGTAAAATTATATCTATTATAAATTTTTTTGAATTTTTACAAAAATTTATTTTTTTTATATATCCTAACTTAACAATATTTTTAGATCCAATAATAACATTTTCCAATGCTTTTTTTATCTTATTTTTTATTCTTTCCATAATAAAAATTATGTAACAATAATGATTGTTTTAAATAAAAACTTTAATAAATTTAAAAAATTTCATACTAAAGTAATAATTATTAATTGGAAAAATTTTAGAAGAAAAATTTTTTTAGAAAATTATTTATTTTCAAAAATAATTTATTTATCAATAAAAGATAAAAAATGGTTAAAATTTTTATCATATAAAAGAAAAATAGAATTTTTAGGAATCCGTTATATATTAAAATATTTAGGAATAAATATAAAAATATTATATAATAAAAAAAGAAAACCTTTTTTTTTAAAAAACCAATCACAATATATTTCTATAACACATTCTTATGAAAAAACAGCAATAGGTATTAGTAATTATCCTATTGGAATAGATATAGAAAAAATAAGGGAAAACAAAAAAATAATTAATATTAAAAAAAAATTTATAAGAAGAGATGAATCTTCATTTATTCCTACTTCTTTTGAAGAAGATTATTTATATATTATATGGTGTATTAAAGAAAGCTTATATAAACTAGATGGAGGAATATATTATAATTTCTTAAATAATTATAAAGTATCTAATTTTTGTATTAATAAAGATTTTATAATACAATGTTGGATTATAAAAAATTCTTTTAGTAAAAAATTTTGTGCTTTCTATAGAAAAATAGATGGTTATTATTTAATATATGTTATAGATTATAGTTATAGTTATAATTAATATTATTTAAAAGTTTTTATAAAATCATTAATATTTTTATATTTTTTTTCTGTTTTATTTAAAATATATTTTACTTTTATTATTTTTTTTTGTATTTCTTTTTTTCCTATTATAATTACAAAAGGTATATTATTTTTGCTTGCATATTTAAATTGTTTACTAATTTTAGTATTATTATTAGGATATAAATATGATGATATTTTGTTATCCCTTAATATTTTAATTATTTTATATGCATATAATGATTCTTCATCTCCAAAATTTATAAATAATATTTGTAAATTATTAATAATAATATTATTAAATAGATTATTTTTATCCATAAAATAATATATTCTATCTAATCCTAAAGAACAGCCTACTGAATATATGTTTTTCATTCCAAATAAAGATGGTAATTTATTATATCTCCCACCACCACCAATTGACAAAAAATTTTTTTTATTTTTATAAAATGGAACTATTTCCCATATAATATTAGTATAATAGTTAATCCCCCTAGCTAAGGATAAATCCCATATTAATTTTGTGTTTTTCAAAGATATATTTTTTATCATATTATAAATAAAACTTATATCTTTAATCCCATCGTAACCGTATTTTGAAAATTTTAATTTTTTTTTCAAAATATTTTTTTTATCTGAAAAATGCAATTCTCTATCTAGAATAAAATTAATGTTTTCAAAATATTTTAATGAAATACCTTTTTTTATAATTTCTTTTATTACTAATTTTTTACCAATCTTATTATATTTATCCAAAGAAATAATAAAGTCTTTCCATAATATTTTTTTTATACCAGATATCTCTAACAATCCTTTTAAAATACTTATATGATTAATATAAATAATTATAGGTATATTTAATTCTTTAAAAATTTCATCACAAAGTTGTATTAATTCTATTTCTTCCCATAAAGAATATAATTTTGATGCTATATCTACGTCACATTGATAAAATTCTCTTAATCTACCTTTTTGAGGATTTTCAGCTCTCCATACAGGTTGTATCTGATATCTTTTAAAAGGAAAACAAATTTGATTTTTATACATATAAATATATCGTATGAAAGGCACTGTTAAATCATATCTAAGTGTTTTATTTGAAAAAATATTTACTAATTTGTTTTTAAAAGAATTATTATTTACTTTATTATTATACTTTTCAATAAATTTTATTAAAGAATATTTTTTTGTTTGTTTTAAAAAAGTTCCTGAGTTAAATATATCAAACATTAAATTTTCACTTTCTTCTCCATATTTACCATAAAGAGTAGATTTATTTTCAAATGAAGGTGTTTCTATAGGGGAATATCCAAATAATGTAAATTTTTTTTTTATTATTTTAATTAAAAAATTTCTTTTATTAATTTCATATGAATTTAAATCTTGGGTCCCTTTCGGTATATTAAATTTCTTCATAAATTAATAAATATAAAAAAATATCATTCATAATTTCTTTTTTTCCTAAATTTTTTTATTTGATCTTTATAAGATGTTCTAGGTATTGGTAAATTAAAATCATCATCTAATGAATATTTTTTTATTTTTTTTTCTAATATCATTTTTGAACTAGATCTTATAGATTGTTCAAAAATATTTTGATCGTCTTGTTCTATTTTTTTTTCTGTAGGTATTTGATAACTTTTTAAATTTTTTAGATATATATCCTTTTTTTTAGAATAACTAATATTATTAATATTAGAATCAGTTAAGTTTTTATCATAAGGTTCTTCTAACCTATGAAATATTTTTTTTTCTTCATGATTAATAGCACGTTGTATTTCTGTTGGGAATCCAGTTGCTACAATAGTTACAGAAATACTTTCTTCCAATTTTTCATCTTCCCCTATTCCCATAATTATATTCGCATTATTCCCTGCTTCTGATTGAATATAATCACTAATAATTCCAATTTCATCTATAGTAATCTCAATTTTTCCGGATACAATTAATAAAAGGACATTTTTAGCTCCAGAAATTTTATTATCATTTAATAATGGAGAATCTAATGCTTGAATAACTGCTTCTTTAGCCCTACTCTCTCCTGCAGCAACAGATGACCCCATTACTGCGGTGCCACTTTCTTTAAGTACTGTTCTAGTATCTCTTAAATCAATATTTTGTTTATAATGATGAGTAATAACTTCTGCAATTCCTTTTGCAGCAGTAGTTAATACTTCGTCAGCTTTAGAAAAACCTGCTTTAAATCCTAAATTTCCATATAATTCTCTTAATTTATCATTATTAATAACAATTAATGAATCTACATTATTTCTTAACGATTCTATACCTTTTTGTGCTTGTCGTAACCTCATTTTACCTTCAAAATGAAATGGTATTGTTACTATTCCTACAGTAAGTATCCCTTTTTCTTTAGATATACCTGCTATAATTGGTGCTGCACCTGTACCTGTCCCACCACCCATTCCAGCTGTAATAAAAGTCATTTTTGTATTAGAATCTAATATACTTTTAATTTCCTCTAAACTTTCTAATGCTGCTTTTTCTCCAACTTCAGGATCAGCTCCTGCACCTAACCCTTCTGTTATAGAAGCTCCTAATTGAATTTTTGTAGGTACAGAATTATTATTTAATGCTTGAGAATCAGTATTACAAACAATGAAATCTACTCCTGCAATACCTTGTTCAAACATATGACTTAAAGCATTACTCCCACCACCACCTACACCTATTACTTTTATTGCAGATGAACGATTTTTTTGAAATCCAAAAATTGGATCTTGTGATTTACTAAAATTTTCTTCTTTCATTTGTTTTATTCTGTATCATTCAAAATTTTACGAAATTTATCCGCCCAAATTTCTATAAAAGATTTAGATTTTTTGTCAAATTTATCATCATAATTATAACCTAATTGTTTTTCATAATTTGTATAATATCTGGAATTATTATTTTTATAAAATGTTGGTAACTCGTACTTATTTTTTTCATATATTTCATTAAAATGAGATTGATTAATGATATTTGGTTTTGTATAAAAATATCGTTTTTTATTATTCAATCCTTTAATAACTAACCCTATAGAAGTAGCATATTCTGGGTTACTTATAAATCCATTTTCTCCTCCTGCAATGTGTTCATTTGAATATCCTATTCTTACATCCATACCCGTTATATATTCAGTTAAAGGTCTAATATGTTTTAATTGAGAACCTCCTCCAGTCATTACTAAACCAGCTATTAATTTCTTTTTTTTATCTTTGTTACCATAATTATCTATCTCCATATTAACATATTCTAATATCTCACATATTCTTGTATGAATAATTTGAGATAAATGTTTTAAAGAAATTTCTTTTGGATCACGTCCTCTTAATCCTGGTATACATACTATTTCAGTTTCTTTATTTTCTCCAGGCCATGAGGATCCAAACTTTATTTTTAATAACTCTGCTTGTCTTTCAATTATTAAACAATCTGTTTTTATATTATCAGTAATTACCTTACCACCAAATGGTAGAACAGCAGTATGTCTAATAATATTATCTTTAAATATTGCTACATCTGTAGTACCTCCACCTATATCAACTAAGGCGACTCCAGCTTCTCTTTCTTCTTTACTTAACACAGCTTCTGCAGAGGCCAATGGTTCTAAAGTCATACCAGAAAGATTTAATCCAGCAGCCTTTACACATCTTCCAATATTTCTTATAGAAGATATCTGCCCAACTACTACATGAAAATTTGCTTCTAATCTATTTCCATACATACCAATTGGTTCACCAATTTCTGATTGACTATCTACTTTATATTCTTGAGGTAAGACGTGAATAATTTCTTCTCCAGGTAACATAACTAATTTATGTACTTGAGTAATTAGTTGATTAATATCTTTATGATTAATAACATTTTCAAAATCTAATCTTGTAATATAATCGTTATGTTGCAAACTTCTTATATGTTGACCAGCTATACCAACTATAACTTCTTTTATTTTAAGACCAGAACTATGTTCTGCTTCAGAAATAGCTTCACGAATGGAATCAATAGTTTGAGTAATGTTGTTAACAACTCCTTTATGAATTCCTATACTTCTAGATTTTCCTATTCCCAATACTTCAATTTTATTGTATTCATTCCTCCTTCCAACCATAGCTACAATTTTTGTAGTACCTACGTCAAGACCTATTGCTATATCTTGATATTCCATAAAATTGTTTTTTTTTTATAAACTAGTATTTTAATTATTATTTTATATTCATTGAATAAATACAAATAATATGAAAACAAAGAATGCATAAAGAATGTTTTTTGTATTTTGTTAAAAAAATTTTTTTTGACTAAAAAAAATTACATTAATATACAGACTTCTTTTAAAATCAAAAAATTATTTAATACAGATTTTGTTAAAAATAATAAATAATTTATTTATATTTTTTATATAAAAATTGTTTTATTGGATTAATTAAAGTATCTATATTACCTGCCCCCATTGTAATAATAATATCAAAATTATAATGTACTTTAATTAAAATTTTTAATGTTTTAGATAAAGAAGTTATAATTTTATTCTTATTTTTTATTTTATCAAATAATATATTAGAAGTAATATGTTTATTTTCAATTGGACATTCTCTAGACGGATAAATATCTAGTAAAATTATAAAATCTAATTTTTCTAAACTTTTAGCAAATTTTTTAAGAAAAAATTTAGTTCTACTAAATAAATGTGGTTGAAATATACCTAGTATTTTTTTTTTAGGATAACATTTGTTAACTGTTTTAATTAACGCACTTATTTCTGTAGGATGATGCGCATAGTCATCAATATATATTTTTTTATTAGATTTATAATGAATACTATATCTTCTTTCAACACCTTTAAATAACAATAAAGATTTTCTTATTTTTTTTTGATCAATTTTTAAATAGTCAGATATAGATAACGCTGCTGTAAAATTTTTTAAATTATGCAATCCAGGTATAGATAGAGTTAAAGATTTCCATGTAGATAAAGGTGTATGAAAATCAAAATACCATATATTATTTTTTATAACAATATTATCTGAATAGTATGTATATTTTTTATTTATAGAATAATAAATAGCATTTTTATAAAAAATATTATCTTCCTTACAAAGGAAAATTTTTTTATATGGATTTTTAATTTTTTTTATAAAATTTATATATGCTTTTTTTAATAATTTTTTTTTTGGATAAATATCAATATGATCTTGATCTAAAGATGTAATACATGCTATATTAGGATTTAAATACAAAAAAGAATGATCAAATTCATCTGCTTCTATTAAAAAATATTGATCACCATTTAAAATTAGATTTGATTTATAATTTTCTGAAATTCCACCTAATAATGCAGTAAAATTTATTTTAGAATTATAAAAAATATGGGCTAATAAACTACAAGTAGTAGTTTTACCATGTGTTCCACCTATAGCTATACAAATTTTATCTTGTGTAATTAAAGATAATACTTTAGATCTTTTTATTATATTTTTACAATTTTTTTTTAAAAATATCCATTGTTTACAATTTTTATAAATTGCTGATGTATAAATAATTAAACATTTATCAGAATTTATATATTTTGGTATTAATTTTTCATTATCTTTATAATTTATATGTATTCCTTCTTTTTCTAATTTTTTTGTTAATAATGTTTTTTCTTTATCATGTCCATAAACTACTTTACCTATAGAATTAAAATATCTTGCTATAGCACTCATACCAATTCCTCCTATTCCTAAAAAATAAAAAAATTTAAATGTTTTAAAATTAATATTCATTTAATTATTTGTAATATTTCGTTTACAATATCTTTAGAAGCATTAGGTTTACCTAAATTAGATATATTTTTAACCATTTGTTTTTGCAAAGGTATATCACTTATAAGTTTTATAGATAAATCTACTAATTCTTTTTCTATTTCTTCATCTTGTATTACTATAGAAGCTTTATGTTTTTTTAAAATATAAGCGTTTTTACATTGATGATTATCTGAAGAACGAGAAAATGGTATTAAAATATTAGGTTTTTTTAAATAGCAAATCTCTGATATGGTTAATGCACCAGCTCTAGATATAATTATATCTGAAGCAGCATAACACATTTGAATATCTTTAATAAATTTTATAATAATTATATTTGGATAATTATATATTTTAATATTATTTTTAATATTATCAATATAACTGCCTATTTGCCATATTAATTGAATATCTAAATTAATTAATTTAGATATTCCATTTTTCCATGCATTATTAATCAATTTAGATCCAGTACTTCCACCTAATGATAAAATAATTGGTTTTTTCATATTTAATCCAAAATATTTACAAGCTTGTTTCTTGCTTGGAAATTTTTTTAATATTTTAGTTCGTATAGGATTACCTGTAATAATAGTTTTACCCTTTGGAAAAAATTTTTGTGATTGTTTATAAGCAATACAAATTTTATCAGCATAACGAGAAAAAATTCTATTTGTTATTCCAGGAAAAGAATTTTGTTCTTGAATAAGAATAGGTATTTTATTACTTTTTGCTGCCAATAAAGTAGGAAAACTTACAAATCCTCCAGTACCAATAATTATGTTTGGAGAAAAATTTTTAATAATTTTTTTTACTAAAAAAAAACTTTCAATTAATTCTATAAATAAAAATAGGCCTGATATAGAAAAAATTTTATTTCTTCCACCTGAAATACTAATTTTTTTAATAGAATACCCATATTTTGGAACTTCTTTCATTTCCATATGATTTTTAGATCCTATAAATAAAATTTTTGAGTAAGGAATTTGATATTTTATCTCATCAGCAATAGCTATACCAGTATATATGTGTCCACCAGTCCCACCCCCACAAATTATTATTCTGGGATAAATTTTATTGTTTATAAATTTTAGTTTTAGGTTTTTTATCATATATAATTCTACTGATACTTAATATAATACCCAAACTTAAAAAAGTTGTAAATACTGAAAGCCATTGTGAACTAGCTAATGTTAAAGACAATTCCATATTAATTGGGAACAATGTTGTTGAATAACCAATAACACATTGATTTGTTATAGGAAATCCCAAAAAAAATACTAATAAACTTAAAAAAAAATTATTTACTTTCGTTGAAATTATTATTACCCTTAATAATATTATAAGATTAATAATTAAAATTATTACTCCCGGTAAAAATCCATATTCTTCTAAAAAAACAGAATAAAAATAATCTGAATGTGATAGAAAATTTTTAAATTTACCCTTTTTTAATCCAAGACCAAATTTTTTTGACAAATAAGTACCAAAATTAGATTGACTAATTACAGTATTACTGTTTTTATTTATTGAATCCATAAAAAATATTTCTATTTCATTTCTACATTTTAAAACAGTATTTTTATCATTATATTTTACAATACAAAATAAATATGTTACAGTAAGTACTGCTCCCATTAAAAAAACTCCAAAAATATGAATTAAGGGATATCCTCCAATAAAAAGAAAAATTAAAATATAAAAAAAAATTGAAAAAGCAGTAAATATATTACTATCAAATATAAAACCAAGAATAAAAAATATTGGTAATAAAAGAGGAATAAAAGAATTATATAAATCAATATATTTTTCTTTTTTATTATCTAAAAATTTTGCACAATAAATAAAAAGGACTAATCCGTAAAAATAATAACAATTAAAAAAATTTTTCAATTTATTAACTTTTATATAATTTAATATTGGTAGAAAATATTTTATATAATTATTAAATCTTAAAATTAATAATAAAATGATTGTAAAAATTAATAATATTATGGGAATATTATTAAAATATTTATAATTTATATATTGAGTAATAAATAATATTATAATACCAAATAATAAAAATATAAGATGTTGAGAAAAATAATAAAATACAATACTTATTTTTTCATTGTTTTGAATAACTAAATCCTTAGAAATATTATATATAGGGATAAAAGAAAATATAGATAATAAAAAAATTAATATCCATAAATCTCTATCTCCTTTTATATGTTTGTCTAAAAATAGTAATATGCTTTTCATATTTTAAAAAAAAGTTCTTTTACTACTTTTTTAAATTTATTTCCTCTTTCTTTATAATTTTTAAATAAATCAAAACTAGAACAAGCAGGAGAAAATAGTACGTAATCTCCTGGAGAAGAATAAATATAAGATAAAAAAACAGCTTTTTTAATGTTTTTTGTTTCTATCATAATTGGTATTATTTTTTTGAAAAAGTTAATAATTTTTTTATTATCTTTTCCTAAACATATAATTGCTTTTACATTTTTTTTTACAAAATAAATTAATTCTTTATAATCATTCCCCTTATCCTTTCCACCAGCTATCCATATAATTGATTTTCTATTTAAACTAAAACTTTTTAAAGCATAAAAAACTGCGTTAACATTAGTAGCTTTTGAATCATTGATAAATTGCACTCCATTTATAGAAAGTACTTTTTCCATTCTATGCACAATTGGAGTAATTTTATGTAAAATAGATATATTATTTATTTTTAATATTTTTGAAACTATACACGAACACATTACGTTATATATATTATGTTCCCCAATTAATTGTATATTTTTAATATTTACGCAAAAAAATTTACGTTGTTTATGATTTTTGTAAAAAATATTATCATTCTCAATATAAGCACCAAAATTTAATTTTTGTTTTATTGAAAAAGGAATACATTTAGATAATATTTTAAATTGTTTAATTTTTTTTCTTATTATTAAATCATCATAATTATATATAAATATATCTTTATATGTTTGAAAAAAAGCTATCCTAAATTTAGAATTTATATAGTTTTCTATATTATTATATATTTCTAAATGATCATTTGTTATATTTAACAAAATAGATATATTTATACGAAATTTTTTTAAATCGTCTAATTGAAAACTGCTTATTTCTAATACGTATATTTTTTTTTTTTTATAAAAATATCTTTAGAAAAACTATTTCCAATATTTCCAGCTAAACCTACGTTTTTTTTATTTTTATTTTTTATAATTTTATAAATAATAGAACATGTAGTAGTTTTACCATTGCTACCAGTGACTCCTATAATATAAGAATCTTTTGCAAAAGATCTACCAAATTCTAATTCAGATATAATAGGGATACCTAAATAATTAATTTTTTTTATTAAATAACTATTGTTAGATATTCCTGGGCTTTTAATAATTAGTACAGACTTATTAATTATAATACTTTCTGTATGTTTATTTTCTTCAAAAGGAATTTTATTATTATTTAATATAATTTTATTTTTATTTAATATTTTTCCAGAATCAGATAAAAATACATTCATACCATTTTTTTTTGCTAATAAAGCTGCACCTATTCCACTTTCTCCCCCCCCAAGTATTGTTGTTAATTCATTTTTCATTCTATTATTATTTTAATAATAAAAATAATGTTAAAATAGAAAACATTAATTGTATCATTAAAAATCTAATAAAAATTTTGTTTTCATGAATGCCTAATTTTTGAAAATGATGATGTATAGGAGCCATTAAAAATATTTTTTTTTTAATACCATATTTTATTTTAAAATATTTTGAATATAAAATTTGTATTATTACAGATGTGTTTTCCAATAAAAAAATTATACACAAAAAAGGTAATAATAATTCTACTCTATTAATAATAGCTAAAGTAGATATTATTGCACCTATAGTCAAACTTCCAGTATCACCCATAAATATTTGTGCTGGATATGAATTATACCAGTAAAAACTGAATAAAGATCCTAATAAAGATAAAGAAAATATAATAGTTTCTTTAATTTCGGGTATATATATTAGATTATAATAATATGAATAATATGGATTACTTATAATATAAGATATAAAAGATAGTGTTGATAAAATAATTAAAGATATTCCAGCAGTTAATCCGTCTATACCATCAGTTATATTTGATCCATTAGAAAAAAATGTTATAAATATCGCAATAATAGGTATAAATATAATCCACGTATATTTTTTATTATTAAATAATTTTAATAAACAAGAATAATTAAAATTTTTTTTTAAAAAAAAATAATTCATACAATTTGGTATATTAGTATTAAATCCATATTCATTATATACTTTTTTATTAAATTGTATTGTTGTATTTGTATTAAAATACATAACACTTCCAATTACAATACCAAAAATTATTTGAAACAATAATTTTTCAATTACGTTTAATCCTCTTTTTTCTTTATTTTTATAATTAATTTTTATATAGTCATCTATAAATCCAATAATACCAATATATAAAGTAGTTAATATAAGAATAATAACATATATATTTAAATGTGAAAAAAATATAGTATATATTAACGTAGAGAATATTATAGCTAGACCACCCATTGTAGGTGTATTACTTTTTTTATCTTCTCCTGATATTCCTAATTTTCTTATTTTTTCTCCTATTATATTTTTTTTATTATTCCAAGATATTATTTTTTTAAAAATTATAAAAGAAGTAAAAAATGATAGAAAGAAAGATATTATAGATTTATTAAATATAGATATATAATTAAAAATATTAATCATTTATTAACTTTTTAGTAATATCAATATCATTAAATTTATAAAATTTACCTTTTATATTTTGATAATTTTCGTGCCCTCTACCAGTAATTAAAATAACATCATTTTTTTTTGCTATTTTAATTGCATATTTAATAGCTTTTTTTCTATCTATAATAGAAACAATATTATTATAAGTTACAGATGATTTAAATTTTTTCATATCTTCTATTATTTTATTTGGATCTTCCATTCTAGGGTTATCTGAAGTAAAAATAGAAACATTACACATTTCATATACAATTTTACCCATTATTTTACGTTTTTTCTTATCTCTATTACCTCCACAACCTATTACACAAATTAAATTATGTTTTTTATCAATTATATCTAAAATATTTTTTAATACATTTTTTAATCCGTCAGGATTATGTGCATAATCTACAATTATACGTATCCCTGATTTAGATAAAAATTGTTCAAAACGACCTTTTATAGGATTTATTTTATGTATTGCATTTAATATATTTTTTTTATTTTTGCCTAATAATCTTGCAATAGAATAACCAGCTAATAAATTGTAAATATTAAATTCACCAACTAAATTTGTAAAAACTTTATTATCATTTAATATTAATTTAGTACCATTGAAATTTTTACTTAAAATTTTTCCTATAAAATTTGATTTTTTTTTTAACCCATAAAAATAAACATTTGATAATGTATTTTTTATTATTTCTGAAAAATTTTCATCATCATGATTTATCAAAGAAAAAGAATTCTTAGGCATTTTATCAAAAAAATATTTTTTAACAGAAATATAATTGTTAAACGTTTTGTGATAATCTAAATGATCATGTGTAATATTAGTAAATATAGCACCTCTAAATAATAATCCACAAATTCTATTTTGTTTAATAGCATGTGAACTAACTTCCATAAAAGCGTATTTACATTTTTTTTTAATTGCTATTGATAAATATTTGTTAATATCAATAATATTTGGAGTTGTATTTTTTGTAGAATATTCATCATATAATATTTTAATACCAATAGTAGATATTAAAATACTATTTTCTCCAATATTGTTAAATAACTGATGTAATATTGATGCTGTTGATGTTTTCCCATTAGTACCTATTATTCCTATCAATATTATTTTTTTAGTAGGGTTACCATAAAAATTTGAAGATATAATACCTAAAGATTTTACTGAATTTTTAACAATTATATAAGTAATATTTTGTGAAAAATTAATTTTTTTATAATATTCACATATAATTGTATTAGAACCTTTTTTTATAGCTTCATTAATAAAATTATAACCACATGTTTTATCTCCTGTTTTAGCAACAAAAATAAAATTATTTTTTATATTTTTAGAATTTAAAGTGATACCTTTTATACATTTATTTGAAACATATCCTATTATTTTTAAAATTTCAACATTACTTAATATTTCTTTTAAAATTTTTGTCATTTTTTTTTAAATAACAAATAAAATTATTTTAATTTATTCTTATAATTTTACAATTTTTTATTTTCAAAAATTTATAATTTTTCTATATGAATAATTTTTGAATTAGATATATTTTTAGGTATATTTTTATTTATTCTCCATAATTTAATAATAGTAAAAATTGTTAAAAAAATAAATAATAAACTTATAGCATACGACTTATATAGAAAAATATGTCTCTTCCTTTCTATAATTTTATAACGTTTTATTTCTTTATATTTATTATAATTATAATCGTTATAGTTCATAATAATTCATATAAATAAAAATTAAAATATATATTTTTTATTTTTTTTTGTAATCTATTCTATTAATTATTTATATATTGAATTTTTTTCTGCTACCCTTAATCTTGCACTTCTAGATCTAGGATTTTTTAATAATTCTTCTACATCAGGTTTTATAACTTTCTTGTGAATTGATAAAAAGGGATAAATTGTAAAAATTTTTTCACATAAAATACCTTTTTTAAAAAAATTTTTTATTATTCTATCTTCTAAAGAATGATATGAAATAATTAATATTCTACCCTTTGGTAAAATATAATCAATAGAATTTATTAAAAATTTTTTTAAATTACCAATTTCATTATTTACCTCTATTCGTATAGACTGAAATAGTCTAGAAAAAAAATTTTTCTTTTTTCTAAATGAACCTTTTATAAAAAATATTTTTTTTAAATCAAAAGTATTTTCAATTTTATTTTTTATTCTATTTTTTAGTATTTTATCTACAATATTTTTGCAGTTTTTAAAATCACCATATTCTCTAAATATTTTAAATAATTTTTTTCTTGAAGATTTATTTATAACATCTTTAGCATAATATTTAGATTCTTGATTAATTCTCATATCTAATATCTCATTTAATTGATGAGAAAATCCTCTATTAGAATGCTCTATTTGAAAAGATGATAAACCTAAATCAAGTAATATCCCTGATACTTTTTTTTTATTTAAAATATTTTTTATTTCAGAAAAATTATTATTAACTAACATAAATCTAGGATCTTTTATTTTATTATATTTTATAGATTCTTTATCTTGATCTATAGCTATTAAATGTCCATTTTTATCTAATTTATCTAAAATAGCTTTAGAATGTCCACCTAATCCAAATGTTGCATCTACATATATACCATTTTTATTGATAATTAAATTTTTTATAACTTCTTTTAATAATACAGGTTTATGAAACAAATTATTTATATTCATGTAGTATAATTTATTTTATTTTTGTATTAATAAAACATAAATATATTTTTATTTTGTTTGTAATAAAATAAATAAAAAAAATAATTTTTTATATTGGAAAATTTTTTAATTTAATATTAATATTTTTTATTTTTCCTTCTCTATATATAGTTACCTTTATTTTATCTCCTGGATCTTTTAAATATATTATAAACAATAATTCAGAAAAATTATTAATATATTTATTATCTACACTACTTATAATATCACCATTTTTTATTCCATATTTTTGTGCTGGACTACCATTAAATACTTTTAATACTAAAAAACCTGATTTAGTTTTTATATTTTTATT
This sequence comes from Blattabacterium cuenoti, assembly GCF_014251975.1. Taxonomy (GTDB): domain Bacteria; phylum Bacteroidota; class Bacteroidia; order Flavobacteriales; family Blattabacteriaceae; genus Blattabacterium; species Blattabacterium cuenoti_AM. The sequence goes on along the minus strand of NZ_CP059204.1, from coordinate 200,497 downwards.
TTCTAATTTATTTTTTAAATTATAATTATTAATTTTATAATAATCTAGTCCTTTTATTCCTAAAAATGCTCTTTTTATTTTCCCATAAAATTTAATGTCTTTTATAACTTTTAATACTAAATTTGAAGGTGTAGAAAAACTATATCCTATAAAATTCCCTGATAATGATGAAATAGCAGTATTAATACCTATTAATTCTCCATAAATATTAATTAATGCACCACCACTATTCCCAGTATTTACTGCAGCATCTGTTTGAAAAAATGATTCAACAGATGAATTTGTCGTTGAATTATTTAATAATCCTATATTTCTATTTTTTGCACTAATTATACCTGCAGTTACAGTTGAATTTAAATCAAAAGGGTTACCTATAGCAAACACCCTATCACCTACTTGTACTTTATCAGAATTTGAAAAATTTATAAAAGGCAATCTTGTTTCTGATATTTTTATTAGAGCAATATCAGTATTTTTATCATATCCTATTAAATTTGCTATATATGATCTTTGATTATTTAAAATTACCTTAATTTTTTTTGAATTTTTTATTACATGGTGATTCGTAACAATATATCCATTATGAGAAATAATTACACCTGATCCATTAATTATTTGATTAATTTGTTGTTTTTTGTTGTTATATACAACATCTTCATCATTAGTATCAGAAAATTTAAAAAACCAATTAAATAGATCATTTGTATCAATTTGGTTATTATAATAAGTATCATTTGTATAATTTTTTATAGTAACTACTGAATTAACTGCATGTTTTAATACGTTAGTAAAATATAGTGATTGATTATTTTTATAATTAAATTTATTTTGTTTATGACTTTCTAAAAAGTCACTTGATAATGAACATTCTTCTTTTGTAAAAAATTTTACAGCTACAACACTTATCAATGAGCTTATTATATTGCTAATAATAATATAAAAAATTATTTTTTTTACGTTCATTATAAATAACTATATATACAAATATATACATCAAAATAAGACAAAAAAAATATTAATTAATAATATGAAATTACATAAAAAATTAGAATTTTTTAAGTTACATGGTAATGGGAATGATTTTATTATAATAGATTTAGAAAAAAACTATTGGATTGATAATGAAAATTTTAATTTTTTTAAAAAATTATGTAACAGAAATTTTGGTATTGGTTCAGATGGTGTAATATTAATTAAAAAAGATAATAATAGCGATTTTTATATGAAATATTATAATTCAGATGGTAAAGAAGGGACAATGTGTGGAAATGGAGGAAGATGCGCTATTTTTTTTTTTTACTACATAAAAAAAAAAAAAAAATATATTTATTTTAAAGCAATAGATGGATATCATAAAGGATTAATTAATTATGATAAAACAGTATCAATTTATATGATTCCTGTATATAAAGATAAAATTATTGAACATTCAAAATATATTTTTTTATATACAGGATCACCACATTATGTTATATTTGTAAAAAATTTACACTATATAAATGTTATAAAAACAGGTAGAGAAATTAGATACAATAACATTTATGATACTAAAAAAGGAATAAATGTGAATTTTGTACAAATATTTAATAATACTACATTGCAAGTACGAACATATGAAAGAGGTGTTGAAAATGAAACATTATCATGTGGTACTGGTGCTATAGCATCAGTAATAGCTGCATTTAATGTAAAAAAAATAAACAATAAAAATAAAGAAATTTTAGTTAAAACTTTAGGAGGTAATTTATGGGTTACTTTTAAAGAAAGTATAAAAACATATAAAAATATATATTTAACTGGATCTGTAAATATTGTATTTAAAGGATCTTTAATTGAAAATTAATTAAAAAAATAATTATGTTAAAAAATAATTCTATTAAATTTCTTGAGAAATATTTAAATAGTTTTTCTCCAACTGGAAATGAAAAAGAAGGACAAAAAGTATGGATTGATTATATTAAGCCTTATGTAGATAAAATATATGTAGATTTATATGGTACAGCAGTAGGTATAATAAATCCTAATTCTACTAAAAAATTAATGGTTGAAGCACATGTAGATGAAATATCTTGGTATGTAAATTATATAACAGAAGATGGTATAATATATGTATCTAGAAATGGTGGATCAGATTATCAAATTGCTCTATCAAAAAAAGTAGTTATTCATACTAATAAAGGTTTGATTGATGGTGTATTTGGATGGCCTGCAATACATGTTAGAAAATCTGAAGATAAAATACCAAGTTTAGATAATATATTCATAGACGTAGGTGTATCTAGTAGAAAAGAGGTAATAGATTTAGGAATACATATTGGATGTATTATTACTTATCCTGATAGATTTTTTATTATGAATAAATATTTTGTTGGAAGAGGTATGGACAACAAAGCAGGTGGATTTATAATAGCAGAAGCAGCTAGGATGTTATTTGAAAATAAAATAAATATAGATATTGGATTATATATAGTAAATTCAGTACAAGAAGAAGTAGGGTTCCGTGGAGCTAAAATGATTGCTCAAGCTATACGTCCACAAGCAGCTATTATTACTGATGTTACACATAATACTTCTAGTCCTATGATAGACAAAAAATTACAAGGAGATGTAAAATGTGGTTATGGTCCAGTAATAACTTATTCTTCTTCAATAATAGGTAAAATAAGAGATTTAGTTATAAATACTGCTAATAATAAAAATATTAAATTTCAACGTTTAGTAGCATCTGGGTATACTGGGACTGATACAGATGTTTTAGCATATTCTAATAAAGGAATTTTATCTTCTTTAATTTCTATTCCTCTTAAATATATGCATACAACTGTAGAGATGGTACATAAATATGATTTAGAACAATCTGCATTATTAATTTTTGAATCTATAAAAGAAATTAATAATCAAAATAAAAAATTTTTTCTTTTATAAGAAAATTTAAAATTAATTATATCTCCATCTTGGATTAGGGAATTTTTCCCGTATATAAAAATTTTCCCTAATCTTTTTATTTTTTCATATGATTTATATTTAATATAGTCATTAAAATGTATTATTTCTGCTTTTATAAATCCTTTTTTAAAATCTGTATGTATTACGGAAGATGCTTGATATGCTGTACATGGATTAGGGATATTCCATGAACGAATTTCTTTTTTACCTACTGTAAAAAAATTTTGTATTTTAATAATTTTTTTTATTTCATTAATTACTTTTTCAGTTTTAAAAAATATATTTTTATCTTTAAATGGTATTTTAATTAAAATAGAATTTTCCATTTTTATTTTTAGTTCTAAATTTTTAATCTTGTATTCTATTTTTTCATTAATATTTTTTTGTATATTGCATATATATATAATAGGTTTCATAGTTAATAATTGAAGATTTTTTATATGTTTAATTTCACTTTCACTAAATAAAAAATTTCTAACGTTTTCCCCTTTTTTTATAAAATTGGATAACTTATTTAAAATTTGTATTAACTTTTCATATTTTTTTTGTATTGGAATTTTTTTTAATTTTTTTTCTATAGATTCTAAATCTTTTAACTGTAATTCTATATCAATAATTTCTTTGTCCCTAATAGGATCTACAGATCCTTCTATATGAATAATATCTGTTTTATCAAAAGATCTTATTATATGAATTAGTACATCTGTTTCACGAATATGTGATAGAAATTTATTTCCTAATCCATCTCCTTTATGAGATCCTTTTATTAGCCCTGCTATATCAGTGATTTTTATATTAGATGGAGTTATTTTTATAGAATTAACAATATTTTGTAGCTTTATTAATCTATTATCAGGAACATATACCAAACCATGATTAGGTTCTATTGTAGAAAAAGGAAAATTTTCCGATCTTACATTTGATTTTGATATTATATTAAAAAATGTAGATTTTCCAACATTAGGAAGACCAATAATACCACATTTCATTGTATTTAAAATTTTTTATTATAATGAATGAATTAAAGAAAATGCCTTTTTGGGAGCATATAGAAGAATTAAGAAAACATTTTTTCCATTGTTTTTTTTCAGTCATAATAATGACAATATTTTTAATGATTAATAAAGAATTTTTATTTGATAAAATCATTTTTGCACCATCAAAAGTAAACTTTATAACATATAGATTATTCTCTAAATTTACAAAATGTAAAATTGGAAAATATTTTGGCCCAATTATTTTTTTATCAAACAATATAGAAATTCAAAATAGAAAAATATTTGGACAATTTAACACCTATATAAATTCATGTATTACAGGGGGTTGTATCCTTTCTTTCCCTTATTTTTTTTATAGATTTTGGTTATTTATTAGCCCAGCGCTATCAAAAAAAGAGAAACAATCTTCAAAAAAAATACTATTTATTTCGCTATTATTATTTATTTTTGGAAGTTCTTTTGGATATTTTATTTTATGTCCATTTTTAATTAATTTTGGATATTATTTTAAAATCAGCAATGTTCCAAAAAATATTTTTGAATTATCTGATTATATATCACTTATAATATATACTGTATTTTCTATGGGGATTGTTTTTTTATTACCATTATTTATATTTATACTTACAAAATTGGGATTAATTTCATATACTTTTTTAATAAAATATAGAAAACATTCATTACTAATTATGTTAATTTTTGCTTCTGCAATAACACCAGGAGATATTATAAGTACTATAATAGTTTTAATACCTTTACTTATTTTATATCAAATAAGTATATGGATCTCTATACCAAATAAAAAAGATATTTTTAAATAAAAAGATTTTTTTAGTAATAATTTAAATTACTAAAAAAATCTTTTATATGATTTATTATTTTTTTATTTATTTGTTTATCATGTTGTTCATTTGATTCATTTGAAAAACGATGTATTAATCCAATATTATGTTTCCAAAAATCTAAAAATGTATATGATGATGTAGGATAAAATACATGATTATAACAACTTTGTAATGTAATTCCTAAATTAGGTAATATCCAATAAGTAACTCCTAATCCACTATCTAAAATTCCAAAATTTTTTCTATTAGACATAAAATATTGGGTTTTAGAAATATCTAAATTTTTATTTCTGTAATCTACATAATTATATCCTGCACCTATTTTAATAAAAGGATCTATTTTATAATCAGGCAATAAATGTAGTTCTATACCACTGTTTAATTGACATAATTTTTGATTTTTTAAATTCCATCTAAAATTTTTTATAAACCCTAAATCTAAATCAAAGTACATTGATAAATACTTTTTTGAATTATTATTATATCCACCACCAATATTTAAAGAATTAAATAGATCATTATTATTAATATAAAAAATATTTTTAAATGGTTGTTTTATTGGGAAATAGTTAATATTATTATTTGAAATTTTTGCAAACCACTTATTTTTTTTTGAATTTGAATTTAAGTTTTTTGCTAAAATATTCGGTAAAATAATAAAAAAGGTTATAAGAAAAATAATAATTTTTTTCATAAACTATAATATTTATATTATAACAAATATATTTATATTATAACAAATATATAACTATTTAATAATAATACAGATATAGTATAATAATATTAATATTTAACTTCTCTAATAAATTCTTTTTTTCTTAAAATTTCACGTTTATCATATTTTTTTTTACCCTTTGCTAAAACTATTTTCATTTTTATGTAATTAGTCGAACTAATAAATAATTCAATAGGTATTATAGTTAATCCTGGATTTATTAATTTTTTATTTATTTTTTTTAGTTCTTTTTTATTAAGTAATAGTTTTCTTGTTCTTTTTGTATCATGGTTATAATAATTACCAAATTTATATTCTGCTATATACATATTTAAAGAATAAAGTTCTCCGTTTTTAATTTGGCAAAAACTATCTTCTAAAGATACTTTGTTTTGTTTTATAGATTTTACTTCAGTACCAAATAGTTGTATCCCTGCTATATAATAGTCTATAAAATAATATAAAAATTTTGCTTTTCTATTTATTATTTTCATAATACATAATAAATTAATTAATTTTGTTAAAAATTATAAAAAAATAATATTAAAATATTTATATTTTTTTAATTAATTAAATTCACTAATTCAATAAAATGAATAATAAATTTTATTTAAAAAATTTGTGTAGTCAAGTAAGAAGGGATATTCTTAGAATGATAAATGATGCGCAATCAGGACATCCTGGTGGTTCTTTAGGATGTACAGAATATTTAGTAGCATTATATAATGATATAATGAATTATAATCCAAAAAAGTTCACAATGGATGGTAAAGGGGAAGATCTATTTTTTCTTTCTAATGGACATATATCTCCATTATATTATAGCGTTTTAGCTAGATCTGGGTTTTTCCCTATTAAAGAACTTTCTACTTTTAGAAAATTAAATTCTCGTTTACAAGGACACCCTTCTGTTAGAAAACAATTACCTGGTATAAGAATTTCATCTGGATCATTAGGACAAGGGATGTCTGTATCTATTGGTGCAGCTTTATCAAAAAAATTAAATAAAGAATTTGATACAATTATTTATAGTTTACATGGAGATGGAGAATTAAATGAAGGACAGATATGGGAAGCTGTTTTATATGCTGGATCTAAAAAAGTTGATAATTATATAGCTACAATAGATTATAATATGCAACAAATAGATGGCACTACAAATGATGTACTATCTCTTGGTGATTTAAGAAAAAAATTTGAATCTTTTGAATGGTATGTCTTAGAAGAATTAGAAGGTAATAATATAAAAAATGTTATAAAAACATTAAAATTAGCTAAACAAAAAACTGGTAATGGAAAACCAGTTATAATAATTTTACATACTGAAATGGGATATGGAGTGGATTTTATGATGGGTAATAATAAATGGCATGGTAAATATCCAAATAAAAAAGAATTAAAAATAGCATTATCTAAATTACCTGAAAGTTTAACGGATTATCCATTGTTATAAATTAAAAAAAAAGATGAAAATATATAAAAATAAAGAATTAAAAGAAACTAGAGCAGGATTTGGTAAAGCATTATATTTTTTAGGTAAAAAAAATAAAAAAGTTGTAGCACTTTGTGCAGATTTAACTGATTCTTTATGTATGAAAGAATTTTCTGTAAAATTTCCAGATAGATTTTTTCAAGTAGGTATTGCAGAAGCTAATATGATAGGTATAGCTGCTGGTTTAAGTATTGGTAATTATATACCATTTACTGGTACTTTTGCTAATTTTTCAACATCTAGGGTATATGATCAAATTAGACAATCTATAGCATACTCTAATAAAAATGTTAAAATATGTGCTTCTCATTCAGGTTTAACTTTAGGAGAAGATGGAGCTACACATCAAAGTTTAGAAGATATTGGTATGATGAAAATGTTACCTGGAATGACAGTAATTAATACTTGTGATTATAATCAAACCTATGCTGCTACTATTGCTATTTCTAATTATTTTGGACCAGTATATTTGCGATTTGGGCGTCCTTCTGTAGCAAATTTTACTGACGAAAATCAAACTTTTAAAATAGGTAAAGCTATTTTTTTAACAAAAGGTAAAGATATTACTATTGTAAGTACCGGTCATTTGGTTTGGGAATCTTTAAAAGCTTCTAAATTTTTATACGAAAAATATAATATAGAATGTGAAGTTATAAATATACATACTATTAAACCATTAGATGAAGAATCTATATTAGAATCAATTTCAAAAACTAGGTGTATTATTACAGCAGAAGAACATAATGTTTTTGGAGGTATTGGAGAAAGTATTTCAAGAATAATTACTACTAAATCAAAATATAATATAAGTCAAAAATTTGTAGCTGTAAATGATACTTTTGGTGAAAGTGGAAAACCAATGGAATTATTAAAAAAATATAAAATTAACTATGAATCAATTATAGATGGTGTGAAAATTTTATTAAAAAATAAAATAGTGTAATGTTATTTATTAAAAAATAATATTAAATAAATATGTCTATTATAAATATTTGTAAAAAGGGAAATTTTTTAAGGGGAACCTTATCTATAACAGGATCAAAAAGTATTTCTAACAGACTTTTAATTTTACAATATCTTTATAAAAATGAAATTTTCATTGAAAATTTATCTAATTGTGAAGATACTTTATTGTTGAAAAAAAGTTTAAATAGTATTTCAAAAGTAATTGATGTTAATCATGCTGGAACTACAATGAGATTTTTAACTTCTTATTTTTCTATACAAAAAAATAAAAATATAATTTTAACTGGTTCAACAAGAATGAAACAAAGACCTATTTCAATTTTAGTTGATGCTTTAAATAAATTAGGAGCTAAAATTATTTATTTAGAGAAAAAAGGATATCCACCAATACAAATATTAGGAAAAAAAATTTTAGGAGGATATATTAATATAGATGCTAGAATTAGTAGTCAATTTATTAGTTCTTTAATGTTAATTTCTAGTAAGTTTAAAATGGGATTAAAAATTTTTTTAAAACAAAAAATAACATCTTATCCTTATATAAAAATGACATTTGATTTATTAAATTTAATCGGTGTAAAAGCTATTTGGGAAAATAATAAAATTCATATTTTACCTGGTAAAAAAAAATTAGTAAAACATTTTTATGTAGAATCAGATTGGAGTTCCGCATCATATTTCTATTCTATGGTATCTATGTCTAAAAAAAGTAATTTAGTATTAAGTTCATATAATAAAAATAGTTTTCAAGGAGATAATAAAATATCATATATTTATGATAAATATTTTGGGGTATCTACTGTTTTTGGGGAAAAAAATAAAATAACACTAAGTAAAAATCCAAATTTTTTATATCCTAAATTTATAAAATTAGATTTAAATGAAACACCAGATATTGCACAAACTATTGCAGTAACTTGTTCTGCTATGAAAATAAAGTGTATTTTAAATGGATTAGAAACATTGAAAATAAAAGAAACTGATAGGTTAAAAGCATTAAAAAATGAACTTATAAAATTTGGGGTAATATCTAGAATAACTAAATCTAGTTTGGAAATACAAGATTTTTATTTAAAAAAATGTTATAATAGTAAAATTAAAACATATCAGGATCATAGAATGGCTATGTCTTTTGCATCTTTAGCATTATTTTATTATCCTATACAAATAGAAGATTATGAAGTAGTAAATAAATCATATCCTACTTTTTGGAATGATTTGCTAAAACTAGGATTTGATATTTTTTAAATAAAAGTTAAATCTGTATTTTTAATATATAATAGGCTCATTCGTCTATTGGTTAGGACGTCAGGTTTTCATCCTGGAAAGAGGGGTTCGATTCCCCTATGGGCTATATAATTTATTTTATTATGGGAAATAATAAATCTTCTTTAAAAAGAATTAGGCAAAATTTTGTAAAAAAAATTAGGAATAGATATTTAAATAAAAGTACAAAAACTGCAATTAAAAAATTGATTAAACAAAAAGAAAAAAAATATTATCCAAAAGTTATATCAATGATAGATAAATTATCTAAAAAAAAAATTATACATGTTAATAAAGCGTCTAGAATAAAAAGTAAGTTATATAAAAAAATTTTTAATTTTAAATAATTTTTTTATGAAAATACAAAATCCAATAGGAATTTTGGATTCTGGAGTAGGTGGACTTATTATAGCTAAAGAACTAAATGTACAAATGCCAAATGAAAAGTTTATTTATTTTGGTGATATTAAGAACATGCCTTATGGTGATAAGTCAAAAGATTTTATTGTTAAAAATTCGATTAATATTATTTATTTTCTTTATAAAAAAAAATGTAAGGCTTTAATAATAGCATGTAATTCAATTACTTCTAATGCTTTAGAAGAAATATTAATAGAATTTAATAATAAAATATTAATATTTAACGTAATAGATCCAATAATAAAAAATAATTTATTTTTACTATCTAAAAAAATTGGTATCATAGCTACACCGGCTACAATACGATCTAATTTTTACGTAAAAAAAATAAAAAAGTATTATAATCATTTAGATCTTATTCAAGTATCTATACCATTATTGGCTTATTTTATTGAAAATAATTTTAATCCATATTGGATTAATAATTATGTTATAAAAAATTGTTTAAATTATTTAAAATCAATAGATACATTAATTTTAGCTTGTACTCATTACTTGTTTATTAAACGTGATATAGAAGAATTTTATAATGGAAAAGTAAATTTAATAGATATAAAAAAAATAGTTGTAGAAGAGATAAAGAAAAAACTAAAAAAGAGAAAATTATTATGTTTTAATAAAAAACATAATAATACTCCAATATTTTATACATCTAGTAAATTTTACAATTTTTTTCAAAATAAGGTAAATATTTTATTCGGAAAAAATTATTACATAAAAGAAGTATATATTTAATTATTTCTTATTTGAGCATCAATAACTGCTATTGTAGATAGATTTACTATTTCTTCAATATTAGATTGCATTTGCATAACGTGAGAAGGTTTTTTCATGCCTAATAAAACAGGACCAATTGTAGGGATACCGCCTAATCCTTTAATAAATTTATAAGTTAAATTACCTGATTCTAAATTTGGGAATATAAAAATATTTGCTTTTTTATTTCTAAGTTTAGAAAAAGGAAATTTATTATATAATAATAATTCATTTAAAGCAAAATCTGGTTGTAATTCTCCATCTACTATTAGTCTAGGATATTTTTTATGTAAAAAAGATACAGTATTAGATACTTTTGATGAAGTAGAAGAAAAATTTTTAAATGATAACATAGCAATTCTAGGTTCAATATTAAACTTTTTTACTATATTAGCTGACATTAATGCAATTTTTGCCAATTCTTCACTTGTAGGGTTTTGGATAATAGCAGTATCAGCTAAAAATAATGGTCCTTGTTTAGTTAATAAGATTGTCATACCAGATACTTTATAATAAGGTTTTTCTCTACCTATTATTTCTAAAATAGGGCGAATACTAAAATTAAAATTTCTTGAATATCCAGTAATTACTGCGTCAGCTTCTTTTTGATCTACCATCATAGCTCCAAAATAATCATTGTTTTTCATTATTAATTCAGACTCATATAAAGTTAATCCCTTTCTACATCTTTTTTTCCATAAAATATCGGCATAATATTTTATTTTGTTTTTATTTTTTTCTGTATCTATTATTTTTACATATATATCTAAATTGTGTTTTTTAATTAAATTTTTAATACGTATTTTATTACCCAATACTATAGATGGTGTTATAATTATTTTTTTTTCATTTAAAATTTGAATAGATTTAAGAATATTAAAGTCTTCCCCATTACAAAAAACTATTTTTTTAGGATTTGTCCGTGCTCTATTTTGTATCATTCTTAAAATTTTACTTTCAAATTCCATTCTGTCAAGTAATTTTTCTTTATAAATTTTCCAATTAAATATTGGATTTTTTGCAACTCCAGATTTTATAGCTGCTTTTGCTACTGCAGTAGAAACACGTGTAATAAGCCTGTTATCAAAAGGTTTTGGTATTATATATTCTTTTCCAAAAGAAATATTTTTTTTATTATAAACTATATTAATATGTTCTGGGACAGGTTCTTTAGCTAAAGAAGCTATCGAATGTATAGCAGCTAATTTCATTTCATCATTTATTGAATTAGCTTGTACATCTAAAGCTCCTCTAAAAATATAAGGAAATCCTAAAACATTATTTACTTGGTTTGGATAATCACTCCTTCCAGTTGCCATAACAATATCAGGCCTAATTTTTAATGCTATATTATAATCAATTTCTGGATCTGGATTAGCCATAGCAAAGACAATTGGATTAGGTGCCATACTTTTTAACATTTTTTCTGTTAGTATTCCCCCAACAGATAAACCAATAAAAATATCAGAATTTTTAATAGCTTCTTTTAAATTAGGAATAGGATTTATTTTTACTGAAAATTCTTTTTTCTCTTTATTTAAATCATTTCTTGAATCATGTAATAAACCTTTACTATCAAACATAAGAATATTATTAGATGATACACCAAGTTGTTTATATATTTTTGAACATGATATAGCAGCAGCACCAGCACCATTTACTACCATTTTAACTTTATTTATATTTTTTTTAACACAAAGCAAAGCATTAATTAATGCCGCTCCTGAAATAATAGCAGTTCCATGCTGATCATCGTGCATTACAGGAATATTTAATTCTTTTTTTAATTTTTTTTCTATTTCAAATGCTTCTGGAGCTTTAATATCTTCCAAATTAATTCCACCAAAAGTTGGTGAAATAGCTTTAACTATTTGTACAAATTTATCTGGATTTGTTTCATTAATTTCTATATCAAATACGTCAATACCAGAAAAAATTTTAAATAATAAAGCTTTTCCTTCCATAACTGGTTTAGAAGCTAATGCACCAATATCACCCAAACCTAAAACTGCAGTACCATTTGTAATTACTGCTACTAGATTTCCTTTAGAAGTGTATTTATATACTTTATTAGAAGAAATAGTAATTTCTTTACAAGGTTCAGCTACCCCTGGAGAATAAGCTAGTGATAAATCTTTTTGAGTTTTATATGATTTTGTAGGAGTAATTTTTATCTTTCCAGAAGGAAATTTACTATGATAATTTAAAGATTCTTCTATAAGATTATCTGTATTTTTTGTCATTTTAATATTTTTATTTTTTTATTCTAAATAAATTTTTTTCTCGAAAAAAAAATTTTTGTTGGATTTCCATCTAATTATTAATTTATAATATCCTTTTTTTAATATTTTTTTTGATATAAAAATTTTTTTATATGAATATTTAGGAAATTCAAATATTCTTTTTATATCTAAATCTTTTGAAGAAAATCTTAAAAGTATAAGAAATCCTTTTATATGTTCATTATATAATGGTATAATAATTTTTATTCCAAGTGGAGTTGAAAATATTTGTATATTTTTGTATAACTTTAAAAAATTTTTTTTCTCTTCAATAGTTTCTTGATATTTTATTTCATCTTCATAATATCTATCTGATATTAATTGACTTGTAACATTAGAATAAAAAAATGCTATATATACAATAAATATTATAAAAATCATTAGAGATAATACTATTGCAACATCCCAATTAATTTTTTTTTTCATAAAATATTTATGTAATTTATTTTTGTTATTTCCAATCTGGGACTATATCACCTTGAGGTAATTTACATTTTATAGGTTTTTCTTTTTTTCTATTTATAAAATAAACATAACTAGATATTTTTTCTATATCATTTCCTTTTATTTCTCCTGATCTACCAAAAGCTCTCATTGTGGGATTTTTTTTACTTCCATTCCATATTATAGAAAATATATTTTTATATAAATTTTTTTCTAATACATTAATCCAATAATTATCTGTTAAGTTTGGACCTATGTTCCCACTACCATCTTCTTTATGACAAGTTGAACAATTTTCTAAAAATAAATTTTTACCATTATTTATTAAATCTTTTTTATATAAAGATGTTTCTATTGTAGCTTGGGGAGAATTTTTTTCAAAAATTTTTATTGATTTTAACTGATTTTTATAATCTATATTGTATTCATTATAAGGATTAGAAAAATCTAAAAACAAATAAGATATGAAATATATTATTGAAATAATAATAGTAAAATAAAATAAATGTATCCACCAAACTGGTAATTTATTATCTAATTCTATTATACCATCAAACCCATGATCTATTTTTTTAACGTTTTGATATACTACTTTGGGATCATTAAATATAAATTTATAAAGACTATAAAAATAATTCCCTTCATTTTTTTTCAAAAAAATTTTCCTTTCTTCTTTTTTAAGTAATTTTAATTTTTTTTGAAAAATTAAATCATTTATCCATTCTAATATTCCAATAAGAGTTAAAATAATAATGAAAAGAATTATAGAAATGGGATGTAATATATATGATAATTGATTATAACTTGAAAAAAATATGTAAGATATAAATAGTATAATAGAAAAAATAATTGGGATAGAAATAAAAAAAGGGACTTTATATCTCATAATTTTTATCTTCTTTTATTTTTTCTAATGGTAAACTACTTTCTTCTTTATAATACTTTTTAGATTTAGATAAAACGTAAAATATAATTATAAAAAAAACTAATAAAAAAATTAATAGTAAAATAGACTGAAAAATACCTATAAATTTTTCTTTTCTAAAATAATTCTTAAGTAAACTAATCATTAGTTTTTTTTATATTTTTTATATCCGTTCCTAAACGCTGTAAATATGAAATTAATGCAATAATTTCTCTTTCTTCCAAAGGAATAAATTTATCTTTCTCTATTAATTTTTGTTTTTTTATTTCTATTTTAATATTAGGATACTCATCATAAATTTCATGTACAATTTTTTTTGCTTGATAAAGCATTTTATTTTTAAAATTATACCTATATTCATTAGAATAAGGAACACCTAATTTAATCATTGCTTCTATCTTATTTTTTGTATAATAAGTATCTAATTTATTGTATATTAACCATGGATATCTTGGCATTATTGATCCTGGTGAAGTAGATCTGGGATTTAGCAAATGATTATAATGCCAAGAATTAGGATTTTTACCACCTTCTCTTGCTAAATCTGGGCCAGTTCTTTTAGAACCCCAAAGAAATGGATGATCATATACAAATTCTCCAGCTTTAGAGTATTCTCCATAACGTACGACTTCATCTCTAAATGGCCTTACTTGAGCACTATGACAAGCATTACATCCTTCTCTAACAAATAAATCTCTTCCTTCCAATTCAAGTGCAGTATATGGTTTTACATTTTTAATCGTTGGTACATTAGATTTAATAATTATAGTAGGCAAAATTTCAACAAAACCACCAAATGCTACTGCTAAAAATGAAAGTATAGTCATTTGTATTGGTTTTCTTTCTAGCCAATTATGAAATTTTTCATTTTTATTATTATTTTTATAATTTTCATTATAAAAAAAATTAAATTTTTCATTATCAACAAAATTACCATTTTGAATTGTTCTAAAAATGTTATATATCATTAATATAAATCCTAAAAGATAAAAAAAACCACCTATGAATCTTATTTTATAAAATGGGATAATAGATATAACAGAATCTAAAAAATTTTTATAATACAAAGTACCATCAGGATTAAATTTTTTCCACATTGAAGACTGAATTACTGATCCTAAATACATTGGAAATATATATAATATTATCCCTGTTACACCTAACCAAAAATGAGTATTAATTAATGATATAGAGTATAGTTTAGTATTCCATAACTTTTGTACTAACCAGTACATTATACCAAATGCCATGAAACCATTCCAACCTAATGTACCTAAATGAACATGAGCTATTACCCAATCTGTAAAATGTGCAATAGAATTAAGAGTTTTAGTAGCTAACATAGGCCCTTCAAAAGTAGCCATACCATAACAAGTTATTCCAATTGCAAAAAATTTTATTATTGGATTATTTTTTGATTTATTCCAAGACGGTCTTAAAGTTAAGAGTCCATTTATCATACCGCCCCAAGAGGGCGCAATTAACATTATTGAAAAAATAGTTCCTAATGTTTGTGCCCAATTTGGAAGTGATGTATACATTAAATGATGTGGCCCAGCCCATATATAAATAAATATCAATGACCAAAAATGAATTATAGAAAGTTTATAAGAATATATAGGTTGATTAGATGCTTTTGGAACAAAATAATACATTAATCCTAATATTGGAGTAGTTAAAATAAAAGCTACTGCATTATGCCCATACCACCATTGCATTAATGCATCTTGAACACCTGCGTAAATAGAATAACTTTTAAAAGAAAAAATAGAAATAGGTAGTTCTAAATTATTAAAAATATGTAACATTGCAACAGCGACCCAAGTCCCTAATAAAAACCAAATACTTACGTATAAATGTTTAATTTTTCTTTTTAAAATACTTCCAATCATATTTATTCCATAAATAACCCATATGAATAAAATCAATATATCAATTGGCCATTCATGTTCAGAATACTCTTTGCTTGTATTTATTCCTAATAAAAAAGTAATCCAGGTAAAAACAATAAATATTTGCCATCCCCAAAAATGTATCCAACTAAGAATATCACTGAATATTCTATTTCTTAATAAACGTTGTATGGAATAATAGTATCCTGTAAAAATTATATTACCAACAAAAGCAAATATAGCAGTATTTGTATGTAACATTCTCCATCGACCAAATCCAAATATTCCTTGAGTATGTTTTAATTTTTCACCCAAAGTTAATTCTGGTAATTCTGGAAAAAATAATAATAATGCAATGAATAATCCTGCTAAAAAACTAATTAAAGCCCAAAATATTGTAGCATATAAAAATGCCTTTACAATTGTATTGTTAAAATAGCATATATGATTTGATTTTAATTTAGCTTTTAACTTCATTATTAGTAATTTTATTATTTACTTCATCGTTTAAATTATCATCTATTAATATTCTTACTCCATAAGAATCATAATCATCAAATTGTCCAGAATATAGACTAAATAAAAAAAATATAAGAAAAAATACACCTAAAGATATACTTGATAATATCATTATTATTATAACATCCATAAATTATGTACTAATGTTTTAATTTTTTTGAAACTATAAATGTAGATATAATTGAAAATATAATTACTGATAAAGAACTAATTGGCATTAAAACAGCTGCTAATAATGGGTTTAATTTTCCTGTAAATGCAAAAAAAATTCCAATAATATTATAAAATAAACTAATAATAAAATTAAAAATTACCAATTTTACAGATATATTTGATATACTTAAAAATAAATAAATTTGTTTTAAACAATTAGTTTGTATTAATGCATCACAATTAGGGAAAAAATTTGTGGGTGTATCTGATACAGAAATTCCTACATCACTTTGATTTAAAGCTGCACCATCATTTACTCCATCTCCAAACATTATTACATTTTTTTTTTTTTTTTGAAGTTTTTTTATATAGTTTAATTTATCTTTAGGACTTTGATTAAAATGTATCTTACTATATTTTGGAAGTATAGATTTTAAATATTTTTTTTCTAATATATTATTATCACCTGATAATATAATTACTTCATATTTTTTTAAATTTTTAAAAACATTTTCTATCCCTTCACGGTAATAGTTACTAAATAAAAAATATCCTATTAATTTATTTTTAATTGATACAGCTACTGTGGTCGTTTCATTTTTTTTTTTATCATTTATTCCTAAGTACTTATAAGATCCTATTTTTATAGGAATATTATTAATTTCACATTCCAGACCTTTTCCTAATACTTCTCTAAAATTTTTTATTGAATAAGTATTATTATAATTACCTAATTCTAACAGTATTCTTTTGCTTAAAGGATGACTAGAATGTCTTAATAAAGAAACTATCATTTTTTTTTTCTCTTTGTTTAAATACCTACCAATAAATTTTATATTTTCTTTATTTGTATTTGTTAATGTACCAGTCTTATCAAAAACTAAAACTTTTCCAAAGGAAAATTTTTCCATTGATAAAATATTTTTTATATAAAATCCATGTTTAGAAAAAAAATTAATAATATTACCAAATATTAATGGTGCTGATAAAACTATTGCACAAGGGCAAGTTATAATAAGTATAGAAAATACAGTTTGAAAAGTTTTTTGAATATTATTTTTGTAGAAATACCAATATAATCCAGAAATAATAGAAATTATTAATACTGAAGGGGTAAAATATTTACTTAATCTATTTGTTATAGAATTAATATATAATTTTTCCTTTTTATTAAATTTGCTTTTTTCCCATAAAATACTTAAATAACTCTCATCTACGTTTTTTATTACTTTTAAATGAATTAATTTTCCTTTTTGTTTTGATCCAGCATAAATTTTATCTCCTATTTTTTTATTAACTAAATTAGATTCTCCTGTAATAAAACTGTTATCTATAATTGCTATACCTCTAATTAATATAGAATCCGATGGTATTATTTCTTCATTTTTAATTATAATTATATCACCTTTTTTTAAAGAAGATAACAATATTTTTTTTTCTTTTTTATTAGAAAATTTTGTTATTAAAATTGGATAGAAAGATTTGTAGTTTTTATTAAAAGAAAATATTTTATTATGAGTATGTACTTGAAAAATTTTACTTATTAATAAAAATAAGTAAAAACCAGAAAGACTGTCAAAATATCCTGATCTAGAGTTAAAAATAACTTCAAAACAACTCCAAAAAAAAAGTACAAAAATTCCAATAGTTATAGGAACTTCTATATTAATAATATTTTTTTTTAATCCTAATATAGCATATTTAATATTATCTGATAAAGATAATATTAAAATGGGTAATGATAATAACAACATGGTGTAACGAAAAAAATAGCTATTATCTTTATACCAATTATCTTCATATGAACCTAAATATTCTGGTATTGATAAAAACATTATATTTCCAAAGCAAAAAAAAGAAATAGCTAGTTTTGCAATTAAATTTCTATCAATTTTTTTTTCTTCTTTTTTTTTTATAGAATCAAAATTTATAGTTGGTTTATAACCTATTTTATCAAGGAGTATAGCAATATCACTTAATTTTAATTTAGTATTATCAAATGTAATCCATATTTTTTTGCTTATAAAATCTACAGTAGAACTAAAAATTCCTTTTTGTGTTTTTGGTAATGTTTCTAGTAATAATATACAAGAGCTACAATGAATAGAAGGGATTAAAAAGTGTACTATAGTTATATTCTTATCGTGAAAATCAGTTATTTGTTCTGATACTTTATTATTATTTAAAAATTCATAATATTTATCATTTTTTTTCACAAATTTGTAAATTTTTTAATTATTTTTTTTATAATATTTTTCATATTCTTCTAAAGACAATAAGTTATTGTATTCTTTTATATCTTTGATATTTATTTTTATAATCCATATATTATTATTTATTTTTTCTGGATTTTTTAGCAATTTGTTATTTATTTCTATAATTTTACCTGAAATAGGCATAAATAAATCTGAAACTGTTTTTACTGCTTCTATAGTTCCAAAAGATTCATTTATACCAATTTCTTTTTTTAGAATAGTATAATCTATATCCAAATATATAATATCTCCTAATTCTTTTTTAGCAAAAGTACTAATACCTATATATCCTATTAAATTATTAATTGTATCTAATTCTACCCATTCATGGTTTGTACTATATTTTTTTTTTGAATGCATAATTTATAAATTTTTATAGTAATTTATTACTATATATGTACTATTGTACTATAATTTTTTTTTGAATATTTTAAAAATGAATTTACGGAAAAAACTAATTTTTTCCATTGTTTTTTTTATCTTATATTTATTATGTGTTCTCATAATTAATTTTATATGTAAGTTTATTCTTCTCTCTATATTAGATACTACTTCTTTATCTAATTTCCACAAAAAATATTTCTCTATATTTTTTATTATTAATTTTGTATACCCTATAGAAGTTGCATATCCTAATTTTTTCAATTCTTTTGCCCAAGATCTATAATCGTTCTTTTTACAAGAAAAAAGTTTAGAATAACGTGGAAGTCTTAAAACATTTGAATGATCTTTAAAAGAATCTTGAACAGTGTTATATTTTCTAAAACAAAGATAAGTGTCATTATTATGATATTTATTTCCTGTCCAATATTTACCACATTTTATTCCAAAATGATTATTCGTTTTTTTTGATAATATACTTTTACCAATAGATGATTCTACCATAGCTTGTCCCAACTTAATACTAGCTGGTATCCCATATTTTTCCATATCTTTAACTGCTATATGAGAATATTTTTTAATATATTCGACAGCAGTTTGAATTTCATTTTTTTTTATATCATTTTTTTTTTTAATATTTTTAATAAAAATAGAAGTATAAATTGGTATAAAAATAGATAATAGCAAACAAGAAATATTTTTCATTAAAATTGACATATGCATATATAAAATGTAAATTTTTCAGTTTTTATAAAAACAGATAAAATACGTAAAAAAAATTAAAATTTTTTTTATACAATACCATTTTTTTATTATTACATTATTACCGTAGTAGTTTAATATAAATATAGTTTAACAGTTTAAGTATAACAAATAATAACAAATTATGTTAAAATTTAATTTTATAACTACTCAGAAAAAAAATTTTAGATGATATTACTACACCTATATAATTGTATATAAAAATAAGAGATATATATCCAAATACTTTATTATTGGGATCTAAAAATATTAATTTTTTAAATAATAATAGTGTATATAATATTCCTAAAATACGGTTAAATTTCTATAAAAATTTGATTATTTTTAATAATTTTAATAATGAAATAAAAATTATTGAACATGTTTTTTTTATATATACAAAAAATAGACAAAAAAACTTATATAGATAAATTAGTAAAAATTATTTATAAAAAAAATTTTTTATTTTACCAATTTAAATCAGTAGAACACTATACTTCAAATATTAATAATACAGAATACAAAAAAAATTTAGTTTAAAGGGATAGTAACTTTAAATGGAGATGTTTTTCAAATTGTATTATCTATCTAGACACAATTTAAACATAAATTTAAGGGTGATGAATTTAATGTATATAGTTGCTTTACGATATATAAATCCATCTCCATATATTTTTTATTTTGATTACAGTAGTTATAAATTATTTGGATTTTTTACAGAATTACAATTTATTATTAAAGATAAAAAAGAATATGTAAGTCCAATAAAAGGAACTATAAAAAAATAAAAAAGTATAAAAAATAAGTTTTTTAAAAAATACAAAAAAAAATACAAAATAAAATTATGAACATATTATGTTAGTAGATTTAGCAATAGATAATTTAAGTAAAAATTACAGTAATGTAAAAGTATAAAAATTAAAATAAATACATACATTATCCCATGTATTACATATGGTAAGGGATCTGTCTGGATAGATAGATAGAAGAATAAACTTCTATATTTAAAATTTTTTTAGATACCTTTCTTTACAGCTGGTACTTTATCAGGTGCACAAAAATATAAAGATATGGAACTAATAGATTGTATTGAAAATAAAAGTATAGGTTTATATGGAGGATATATTGGATACTTTTGTTTAAATAATACATAAAATATTGTGATACAGCTATTATATTATAATCCGTTCTTCTATTAGTAAAAATAATGTTTTTTTTTCAGGTGGGTGCTGGTATAGTATCTAATTCAAAAAAAAAAAATGAATTAGAAGAGGTAAATAATAAACTTATGGCTTTATTTAAATCTGTAAAAATAGCTTATTTTATATCAATTAGTTTATGAACAAAATATTAATTATAGATAATTATAATTATTTTACATATAATATTGTTAATATTGTAAAAAAGTTATCAAAAGAGACTGTATATGTATTTTAAAATAATAAAATTTTGTATCCTATAAAAAAATTATAAAAATATATATTAATAATATTCTAAATTAAATTATTTCTATGACCAAAAATTATAGATCCTAATCTTACAATAGTAGAGCCATTTTTTATAGCTAATAAATAATCTTTACTCATTCCAATTGAAAGTACAGTATGTCCATATATAGTTTTAAAATTATTATATAATTTATATAATGAAAAAAATTCTTTATTTATTATACTTTTTTTATTATTAATAGAAGCCATCCCCATAAGACCAATAATTTGTATATTATTCATATTTTTGCTATAATCTAAAATTTTAATTGCTTGTTCCATAGTTATACCTGATTTATCATAACAAATTTTTATTTGTAAAAGACAATAAGATATTTTATTTAATTTTTTTGATATTTTATTAATTATTTCAATATGTTCAATTTTTTGTATACTATGAATTAGATGTACGAAGGGTATTATATATTTTAATTTATTTTTTTGTATTTTACCAATCATATGCCATCTAATATTTTTAGGAAGATAATTATATTTTTTTTTCATTTCCTGTACGTAATTTTCTCCGAAATCTCTATGACCTAAATTGTATAACTTATTTATTGAATAAATATTTTGATTTTTAGAAACTATTAATATTTTAATATTTTTTGGTATAGATTTTTTTATAGATAAAAAATTACTCTCTAAATAATATTTTCCCATTAATATTTTTTTTTGTTATTACTATTGTTTTAATTAAATTAATTAAAATCTATTTAACGTTTATATTCTACACATAATATTTTATTCGTTTTTTTTATTATTTTGAATCGTTTATCTAAACGGTATCCTATTATTAAAATTATATATCCATTTCCATTTATTAACAACCATATATTTTCTTTTTCAAATAAAGATAATTTTTCATTTTTAAAAAATTTACTTAATTTTTGTTTACCTTTCACTCCATAAGGATAAAAGTAATCTCCTTTATCCCATGTTCTTAATAAAATAGGAAATTTAATTTTTTCAAAATTTATTAAATAAATTATTTTTTTATTAATTTTTTTGTTTTTATTATTATAATTATTAATAAATTTTATTTTTATTGGTAATTTTTTATTATAATTTTCTAATTCGTAATTATTATTAATTTTAAAAACTTTTTTTTTATTTTTTAAAAAGTCAAAATTACTAACTAATATCCAAAAATTTTGATTTTTTATTATTCTATATTTTTTAGATAATATTTGTTTTCCAGATTGTGCATTAATAAATCGTTTTAAACTTTCAATATCTGAAAATCCATATGGATTAAACAATCTGAATAAAATAACAGATAAAGGTAAAGTTTTAAATTCTAAAAGTTTTTTATTGTCAATCTTCCAAAAAAAAGGATTAATTTTTTTATCTATAGTAATGTTATTTATTATTTCTTTTATTATATGTTTTATTAAACTATTTTCTTCATATAATAAATTAATTGTTTTTTTAAATCCTTTATAAAAACAATTTAATTGTTTTATTATTGATGATAAATGAATACGTATTTTATTTCTTAAATATTTAGTATTATAATTACTTTTATCAATTCTCCATTCAATATTATTTAATTTTGCATAATTTAATATATCTTCTTTCCTAAAATTAGAAAGTGGACGAATAAATTTACCATTTTTTTTGGGTATACCTAATAATCCTGGTAAACCAGTTCCTCTTAATATGTTAATAAAAAAAGTTTCTATAGAATCATCTAAATGATGTCCTAATACTATATATTTATATGATTTTTTGTTTAATAATTCATTAAACCAATTATACCTTAATTTTCTGGCATACATTTGTATAGAAACCCCTTGTTTTTTACTGTAAGTACTTAATTTTTTAAATCTTTTAACATTAAATATAATATTTTTGTTTTTACAAAAATTTTTAACAAACATTTCATCTTTATATGATTCAATCCCTCTTAGATTAAAATTGCAATGAATCACTTCTAATATACTTTTAGATACATATTTTAATAATAAATTAATTAATACCATACTATCTAGGCCACCACTAACAGCTACTGCTATATTTTTTGAAAATTTATATGAAAAAATATTTTTAATTTCATAAATTAAATTATTATCATATAATATTTTATTCATAAATAACTTTTTTGATTAAAATTATTAAATTCTTTAATTATATTCATTACTATATATTTTTTATTTTTGTTGTTTGCATTAATTATTCTAAATGATTTTTCATAAAAAATACTTCGTTTATATAAATTTGTTATTATAAACTTAAAAAGTTCACATTTACTTAATTTAGATATTAAAGGTCTATTATTTTTATCTAAAAATAATCTTTTAAATAAATAAAAACTATCTAATTTTATATAAAATGTTTTTGAATATTTATTTATTATATAAATATTATTAAAACTACACGGAGTCCCACCTCCAACAGATAAAATATATCCTTTAATATTTTTTAGAAAAAATTCTTTAAGCAAATATTTTTCTATTTTTCTAAAATATAATTCTCCTTTTTTTTTAAATATATTGTTTATTGTGTCATTTTGATGATTTATAATAATATTATCTAGATCATAAAATTTTAAATTTAATTTATAAGATAAAATTTTACCTATAGTTGTTTTTCCACAACCCATATATCCCAATAAAGTAATATTCATATAAAAAAAACTT
This sequence comes from Blattabacterium cuenoti, assembly GCF_014251975.1. Classification (GTDB taxonomy): domain Bacteria; phylum Bacteroidota; class Bacteroidia; order Flavobacteriales; family Blattabacteriaceae; genus Blattabacterium; species Blattabacterium cuenoti_AM. The sequence continues at coordinate 176,372 of NZ_CP059204.1, read as the reverse complement.
AATTATTAATGTATATTTGTTTTTAAGACCTGGTAGCTCAGCTGGTAGAGCATTACACTTTTAATGTAAGGGTCCTGGGTTCGAATCCCAGTCAGGTCATTTAATTATATAATTTCTAGAACTACTGGGCAATGATCTGAATATTTAATATTTGACAAATGATAACAATTTATCATTCTATTTTTTAAATAATTACTGACCATAATATAATCAATTCTCCAACCTTTATTCAAATTTCTAGAATTATACCTATAGTTCCACCAACTATAATTTTCACCTTTCTTAATATAATTTCTAAAACTATCTATAAATCCCAATTTTATAAAATTAGTGATCCATTTTCTTTCTTTTGGTAAAAAACCAGAAATATTTTTATTAGCTATAGGGTCGTGAATATCTATTTTATTATGACATATATTATAATCACCACATATAATAATATTATTTAATTTGCATTTAAGTTTTTTAATGTATAAAAAAAAATTTTTCATGAACAAAAACTTGTATTTTAAACGTTTAATCATATTACTACCTGACGGTAGGTATAGGCTAATAATTGATATTTTATATTTTTTTATATCAACACGCAAAACTCTACCTTCTTGATCAATAGATTTTAATCCTATTCCATATTCAACATGTTTAGGTTTTTGTTTTGACAATATTCCAACACCACTATATCCTTTTTTTATAGAAGGATACCAATAATTATAGTACCCTATTTCTTCAAATAATTTAGTATTTATTTGATTAGAAAAAGCTTTAATTTCTTGTAAACATACTATATCTGGATTATTTATTTTTAACCAACTACAAAATCCTTTATTTATAACAGATCTTATACCATTTATGTTATAACTAATAATTTTCATAAAAAAAAAATACAATATTTTATAATAATTTAAACAACGAATAATTATATAATTTTTAAAATTGTTTTTATATTTGTTATTTATTACAATACTTTAACAATATTTTAATTTAATTTTTTTTACGAAAAGCTTACAATTGTAAGCTTTTATTATTTTTTCCCTAAACTATGAATAAACTTAAAATAGCTATTCAAAAATCAGGTCGTCTTTATGAAGATTCAATTAAATTACTAAAAAATTGTAGTATTGAAATAAATATTGGTATAGATAAATTAAAAACTACCGCTATAAATTTCCCATTAGAAATACTTTTTTTGAGAGATGATGACATCCCTCAATATTTAGAAGATGGTATTGCTGATATTGGTATTGTAGGCAAAAATGTTCTTTTGGAAAAAAGAAATAAAATTAAAATAAAAGAATATTTAGGATTTGGTAAATGTCGTCTTTCAATAGCCGTCCCTAAATCATTAGTATATAAAGATATAGAAGATTTAAATGGTAAAAAAATTGCGACTAGTTATCCATATTTAGTAAAAAAATTTTTCTCAAAAAAATACATTAATGCAGATATTCATGAAATATCTGGAGCTGCTGAAATAGCACCAGGAATTGGATTAGCAGATTGTATTTGCGATTTAGTTAGCAGTGGTACAACATTATTTATGAATGGGTTAAAGGAAGTAGAAACAATTTTAAAATCAGAAGCCGTTTTAGCTTCTAATTTAGATTTAGATTCTGAAAAAAACAATATAATGAATAAATTTTTATTCAGAATTAGAGCTGTAAAAAAAGCTAAAGATAACAAATATATTTTGTTAAATGTTCCAAATAATAAATTAAACAAAATTATATTTTCCATTCCTGGTATTAAAAGTCCTGTTATATTACCTTTAGAAAATTCTGAATGTAGTTCAGTTCATACTGTAGTAAATGAAAATGATTTTTGGGGTATTATAGAAAATTTAAAATCTCTTGGTGTACAAGATATATTAGTACTTCCTATAGAAAAAATTATATTATAAAATATGATTAAAGTATATACAAATCCTACTAATGAATTGTTAATTTCTATATTAAATAGAGCTAAAGATTCAAAAAAAGAATCTATAAATATTATTAATTCTATTATTAATAATGTAAAATTAAACGGAGATAAAGCATTACAATATTATACTAATAAGTATGATAATGTAAATATTGAAAAATTTAAAGTATCTGATAAAGAATTTAATAAAGCTAAAATCTCTTATGATTTAAAAATATCAATTAAAATAGCATATAGAAATATAAAATCTTTCCATAAAAAACAACTAAAAAAAGAATATAAAATAAAAATTGATGAAGGAATAACTTGCTGGAGAAAAAAAATTCCAATAGAAAAAGTAGGGTTTTATATCCCTGGTGGATCAGCTCCTTTATTATCTACTGTACTAATGTTAGGAATACCCGGGAAATTAGCTGGATGTAAAAATATTATTTTATGTACTCCTCCAAATATAAGTGGTGAAATACATCCTTCTATTTTATATTTATCTAAGTTTTTGGGGATAAAAAATGTATACAAATTAGGTGGGGTCCAAGCAATAGCTGCTATGGCATATGGAACAGAAAGTATTCCATGTGTATGGAAAATATTTGGCCCAGGTAATTATTATGTAACTAAAGCAAAACAAATTGTATCTCAAAATACTGGTGTTTCTATTGACATGCCAGCGGGTCCATCAGAAATTGTAATAATAGCAGATAATATTGCTAATCCAAAATATGTTGCATCAGATTTATTATCTCAATCTGAACACGATCCAGAAAGTTATACGATTATACTTACTACTGTAAATCAAGAATTATGGATAGAAAAAGTTAAAAAAGAATTACAGAAACAATTTTGTTCTATTTATATTAGAAAAGATATTATTAAAAAATCTTTAAAAAATAGTAAAATTATTGTTTTGAGTACTTTAAATAAATGTTTTAAACTAGTTAATAAAATTGCACCTGAACATTTAATTATAAATTGTAATAACTGTAATTATTGGAGTGAAAAAGTAATTAATTCTGGATCAGTTTTTATAGGTAATTATTCTCCTGTAAGTGCTGGAGATTATGCTACTGGAACAAATCATGTACTACCTACAAATGGTTTTTCTAAATCTTATAGTGGTTTATCTATAGATAGTTTTTTTAAACAAATAACATTTCAAAAAATATCAAAAAAAGGTCTTAAAAATTTGTCAAAATGTATAACTATTTTATCAAAAGAAGAAGGATTACTAGCACATAAAAAATCTATTGATATACGATTAAATAATTAAATTTTTAATTTAAATGTACAAAAATAAAAATATTTCTAATTTTAATTTATATTCTTTAATTAGAGATAATATTAGGAAAATTAATCCTTATTTATCTGCTAGATTAGAGAATAAAAGGAAAGAAAATTTTATATTTTTAGATGCTAATGAAAATTCATTTGGATCTACTATATCTTGTATTAATTCTTATAATAGATATCCTGATCCATTACAAATGGAATTAAAAAAAAAAATATCAGAATTAAAAAAAATTCCTGTATCAAATATATTTTTAGGTAATGGAAGTGATGAAATTATAGATTTAATATATCGTATTTTTTCTATACCAGAAATAGATAATTGCATTATTTGTCCCCCAACATATGGTATGTATGAAATAATAGGCAATATTCATGGTATAAGAATAATTAAAATTCCTTTAATAAAAGAAATATTTCAATTAGACTTAAAAAATATAAATAACGTTATAAATAAATATAGTAAAATAATTTTTATTTGTTCTCCAAACAATCCAACAGGAAATAATATAAAAAAAAAAGATATTGAATATATTATAACAAGGTACTCTGGCATTGTAGTAATAGATGAGGCTTATATAGATTTTTCTGAAGAAAAATCTTTTACTTCAAAAATAAATAAATATCCTAATTTAATTGTTTTACAAACTCTTTCTAAATCTTGGGGATTGGCAGGTATAAGAATAGGTATTGGTATAGCTTCAAAATATATTATTGAATTTATGAACAAAATAAAATATCCATATAATATTAACATCTTGTCACAAGAAATTGCTATTAATGCATTGGATAATAAAGATTTATTTTTTTTCAATTTAAAAAATATTCTATTAGAAAGAAAATATATGGAAAATTCTTTAAATAAAATATCTGTAGTACAAAAAGTATATCCTAGTGATTCTAATTTTATTCTTGTAAAAATATATAATTCAAGTTATAAATTATATAAATATTTAATTGAAAAAAAAATTATTGTTAGAGATAGAAATAAAATTGAATTATGTAACAATTGTTTAAGAATAACCATAGGTACTCATGAAGAAAATAAATATCTTGTAGATAACATAAAAAAATTCGATAATAAATATAAAATTTAATGAAAAAAATATTGTTTATTGATAGAGATGGAACTATAATTAAAGAAGATCCTAATAATTATCAAATTGATTCAATTGAAAAATTATTTTTTTATCCTAGAGTTATTTTTTTCTTATCAAGAATATATGAAGAATTAGATTATGAATTTGTTATGGTTACAAATCAAGATGGATTAGGATCTGTTAATTTTCCAGAAAACAAATTCTGGCCAATTCATAATCATATTATAAATATTTTAAAATATGAAAATATTATTTTTTCTTCTATTCATATTGATAAAACTTATATAAAAGATAATTTATCAACAAGAAAACCTGGTATAAGTATGTTATTGTCTTATTTAGATAAATCAATTTATAATATTAAAGAATCATTTGTTATTGGAGATAGATTAACTGATATAATGTTAGCAAAGAATTTGGGTTGTAAATCAATATGGATAAAAGGAAATAATAATTTTGAAAATTTTACAGAAGAAGAAAAAAAATATTTTTATGAATTATATAAAAAAAAATTATATAAAACAATTTCTTTAAAAACAAATAAATGGAAAGATATATATGAATATTTAAAAAATAAAAATAAAAAAATAGAAATTTATAAACGTAATACATTAGAGACAAATATTACGATATCATTATCATTATATGGTAATGGGATAAATAATATACATACAGGAATAGGATTTTTTGATCATCTTATAGAACAAATATCAATTCATAGTTTAATGGATATAAATTTATATGCCTATGGTGATTTACATGTAGATGAACATCATACTATAGAAGATGTTGGTATAGCATTAGGAAATATATTTCGTAAATCTTTGGGAGATAAAATTGGAATTGAACGTTATGGATTTTTTATATTACCAATGGACGATAGTTTATCTAAAGTAGTATTAGATTTATGTGGAAGAGATCAATTCAATTGGAATGCTAATTTTTATAGAGAAAAAATAGGTGACATTCCAACAGAAATGTTTTACCATTTTTTTAAATCTTTTTCTTCATCTGCAAAATGTAATTTACATATTATATCTACTGGTAATAATGAACATCATAAAATAGAATCTATTTTTAAATGTTTTGCTAAAGCAATTAAAATGGCTATACAAAAAAATCATAATTATATTTTAAGTTCTAAAGGTTTATTATAAAATAAAAAATTAAAATTTATGAAAATAATAATTATAAAATATCCTACAGGCAATACTCAATCAATTTTATTTTCTTTAGAAAGAATTGGTGTTAAAGCTATAGTTACTGATTCTAAAGAATATATTAAAAATGCAGAAAAGATTATTTTACCAGGTGTTGGAGAAGCTAGTTGTGCTATGAAATATTTAAAAAATAAAAAAATAGATCTTCTTTTATCAGAATTGAAGCAACCTATATTGGGTATATGTCTTGGAATGCAATTGCTTTGTAAAACTTCAGAAGAAAGTAATACAAAATGTATTGGAATTTTTGATATACCTGTTAAAAAATTTAAATCTAATAAATATAAAATACCTAAAGTAGGTTGGAATACAATTTATAATTTAAAAGGGGCTTTATTTAATAAAATACCAAATAAATGTTATCAATATTTTGTTCATAGTTATTATGTACCTATAGAAAAAGAATATACAATAGCAAAAACAAAATATATAATAAGTTATAGTGCAGCATTACAAAAAAATAATTTTTATGCTGTTCAATTTCATCCAGAAAAATCTTCTTATGTTGGACATAAAATATTAGAAAATTTTATTAGTTTAATATAAATTAATAAATAATGAAAAATAATATTATAATTGCTATAGATGTAATGAATAACAAGTGTGTTAGATTAACACAGGGTAACTTTTGTAATAAAAAAATTTATAAAAATAATCCATTAGAAATGGCTTTATTATTAGAAGATAATGGAATATCTAGAATACATTTAGTTGATTTAGACGGAGCAAGATTAGGAAAAGTTATACATTGGAATATTTTAGAAAAAATAGCAAATAAAACAAATTTAATTATAGATTTTGGAGGTGGTATAAAAACAGAAGAAGATATAAAACTTGTTTTTGAAAATGGTGGAAATATAGCAACTATTGGGAGTATAGCTATTAAAAATCCTATTATTTTAAAAAAAAGTATAAATATATATGGTAAAGAAAAAATATTGTTAGGAGTAGATATTAAAAATAATTATATAGCAATTAATGGATGGACAAAGTTATTGGATATTTCTTTATTTGATTTTTTTAAACAAAAATATATAAATGGAGTTAAAAGAATTTTTTGTACAGATATTTCAAAAGATGGTAAATTATCTGGTCCATCTTTTAATTTATATAAAAAAATAATAAAAAATTTTCCTAATATAGAATGTATTGCCAGTGGTGGAATTAGAAATATAAAAGATATAAAAAATCTTATTAAGATAGGGTGTTATGGTGTTATAATTGGAAAAGCAATTTATGAAAATTTCATATCATTAAAAGAATTACATAAAATTATAAATTAATATATGTTAACTAAACGTATTATACCTTGTTTAGATATAAAAAATGGTAGAACAGTAAAAGGTGTAAATTTTAAATATTTAAAAGATGCTGGTGATCCAATTAAATTAGTTAAATGGTATACTGCACAAAGTGCAGATGAGATAGTATTTTTAGATATTACAGCTACAAATGAAAAAAGAAAAGTATTAGTAAAGTTAGTTAAAAAAATTGCTAAACATATTAATATCCCTTTTACTGTTGGTGGAGGTATTAAGGAAGAACAAGATGTAGAGTTATTATTACAATATGGTGCAGATAAAATATCAATAAATACTGCAGCTTTTAAAAATTCTAAAATATTAGAAATAATATCTAAAAGATTTGGGAGTCAATGTCTTGTTTTAGCTATTGATACTAAATATATAGATAATGAATGGATTGTATATTTAAATGGAGGACGTATATCAACTGGGATAAAAGTAATAGATTGGGTAAAAAAAGCTATTGATAAAGGAGTAGGTGAAATATTATTAACCTCCATGGATAATGATGGTACTAAAAATGGATTTGCAATAGATATTACTAAGAATATATCAGAAAATGTTAATATACCTGTAATTGCATCTGGTGGAGCTGGAAAAATAGAAGATTTTTATGAAATATTTAAAAATGGTAAAGCAGATGCTGCATTAGCAGCAAGTATTTTTCATTATAAAGAAGTTAAAATACCTAAATTAAAAAAATTTCTTAAAAAGAATAATATACCAGTTAGAATAAATTAATAAATTATTTTTTTACTAAAAAAATTAAATAAAATTGTGAAAATATGATAAGTTTTAAAAATGGAATAATACCAGCTATTATACAAGATATAACAACAAATAGAGTTTTAATGATGGGATACATGAATAAAGAATCTTATAAAAAAAGCATTTATGAAAATAAAGTAACTTTCTATAGTAGATCTAAAAAAAAATTGTGGACTAAAGGGGAAACATCTGGAAATTATTTATTTATTAAAAAAATATTTATAGATTGTGATAAAGATACTTTGTTAATTAAAGTTGATCCAATAGGACCAGTTTGTCATACTGGATATGATACTTGTTGGAAAGAAACTAACAAAGAAAACTTTCTTTTTATTTTAGAAAAAATAATATATAATAGAATTAATGATAAAGCACATAATTCTTATATATATAAATTATTTATTAAAGGAATAAATAGAATATCTCAAAAATTGGGTGAAGAATCTATAGAACTTATTATTGAATCAAAAGATTCAAATAATAAATATTTATTAAATGAAGCAGCAGATTTATTATTTCATTACTTAATATTATTAAATTATAAAAAATTATATATTAAAGATGTTTTAAATATTCTAGAAAAAAGACATATAAAAAAACAAAATGATTAATTATGATTTATTAAATTTAATAATAATTTATACTAATTATTTTCTGTTTAATGCTGCTTTTAAAGTATTATTCAATAGCATTATTCTAGTCATAGGCCCAATTCCACCTGGTACTGGTGTTAAATAAGATGCTTTACCTATAACACTTTTATAATCTACATCTCCTAATATTTTATTATAATTAATATTATTTATTCCAACATCTATTATTATAACTCCATTTTTTATCATATTACCCTTAATAAATTGAGGTTTACCTATAGCTACTATTAGTATATCTGCTATTTTAGTATAAAATTCTATATTTTTAGTTTTACTATGTACTATAGTCACTGTGCTATTACCTATAATATTTTTTCTACTCATTAGTATGCTAATTGGTCTTCCTACAATTTTACTTCTTCCAATAACTACTGTATGTTTACCATTAATTTTTATTTTATATTTATTCAACAATGTTATAATCCCTAATGCTGTTGCTGGGATAAAACTATTCATATCTAATGCCATTTTACCAAAATTTTCTGGGTGAAATCCATCTACATCTTTTTTAGGATTTATAGATAAAATAATTTTATTTTTATCAATATGTTTTTCTAAAGGTAATTGTATTATAAATCCATCAATTAGTGGATTTTTATTCATATTTATAATCTCTTGTAAAATATCCCCTTCAGAATAATTACTTTTAAAATGTTTTAAAGTAAAATTCATCCCAATATTTTTACATTCTTTTATTTTATTATTAACATATATTTTGCTAGATATATAATTTCCAACTAATATAATACCTAAATGGGGTAAATATTTTTTTTTATTTATAAATTCTTTTTTAATAATTTTTTTTATATTTTTTCTTATTTCAATAGAAGTTTTAGAACCATCTAATAATTTAGTAGTTATCATATCATATTTATTTTTTATTTAACTAATTGATTAAATTCTTTTACAGACAATTCTTCTGCTCTTTTATCTAAAAAATTGTTTTTATTAAAATTTAAAATATTTGTATTTTTATATAGTTTCAAAGAATTTTTTAATTTTTTCCTTCTTTTATTAAATGCTGTTTTCACAAAATTAAATAATAATTTTTTTTTATAAGAAGAAAAAACATTATTATTCCTTGTTAAAGAAATTACTGAAGATTCTACTTTAGGTACTGGATAAAATACATTTTTTTTAACAGTGAAAAGGTATTTTATATTATAAAAAGATTGAACTAAAATAGAAGAAATGCCATATTTTTTGTTACCTTCTTTAGAAGTTATTTTTTTTACTACTTCTTTTGAAAACATCCCTATACATTCTGGTATATATTGTTCATATTTTAAAATATGAAATAGTATTTTAGATGAAATATTATATGGAAAATTACCAATAATTGCAAAATTTTTTAATGAAAAATCTTCAGGATCCCATTTTAAAAAATCTTTGTGAATTATTTTTTTTTTAATATTGTAATATTTTTTTTTTAAAAAATCAACTAGTCTTTTATCAATTTCTATAATAAATAAATTAGGTTTTTTTAATAGATATTTAGTTAAAATACCTAATCCCGGGCCAACTTCTAATACTGTATTATAATTTTTAAAAGAAAGACTGTCTACAATTTTTTTTGCTATTTTATTTTTTATAAGGAAGTGTTGCCCTAATTTTTTATTAATAAAAAATTTATTCAAAATATATATATATTTATTATATTGCTTCATGTGATAATATTAAATTTTTTTATTTTAATTATGTTACGGATATCTTTTATATCTAAAAATAGAGAAAAAATATTATTTAGATTAAAAAAAAGAAATTTTAAGAAAATTTATCTTATAGATGAAGTATTATTATTAGACAAAAAAAGAAAAAAAATACAAAATATTCTAAATAAAATATTGGAAAAAGAAAATATTTTATCAAAAAAAATAGGAAAATTATTAATTAAAAATAAAAATTATGAATTAAATGATATTAAAAATAAATGTATTCTTTCAAAGAATAAAAAAAAAAAATTAAAGAAAGAATTGAAAGATATTTTATTTATAATTAATCAAAAATTAATAAATATACCTAATATACCAGATAAATATGTAAATAAAAATTTTGATAAAAATAATATTTTATTTAAAGAAAAAAAAATTAAAAAATTAGTAAATAATCCATTACCTCACTGGGAATTAACAAAAAAATTTAATTTATTTGATTTGAGTTTAGGGTCAAAAATGTGTGGAACTGGTTTTTCAGTATACATTGATAAATGTGCTAAATTACAAAGAAGTTTAATACAATATTTTTTAGATATAAATATAAAATATTCATATAAAGAATATAATCTACCTTATTTAATAAATGAAATGTCTGGTATTTCTACTGGGCAAATACCAGACAAAGAAAATCAAATGTATTTTATAGAAAATGATAAATTATATCTTATTCCTACAGGAGAAGTACCACTTATGAATTGTTATAGAGATAAAATTTTTAATGAAAATGATCTACCTATTAAAGCTACTACTTATACACCTTGTTTTAGGAGAGAAGCTGGATCTTATGGAACAAAATCTAAGGGTATAAATAGATTACATCAGTTTGATAAAGTAGAAATAATTCAAATTACATCTTCCAAAAATTCTAATTATGCATTAAAAAATATGATATTACATGTAAAAAATATAATAATATCATTAAATTTGCCTTTTAGAATTTTACGTTTAACTGGACCTGATCTTGGATATTCTTCTTCTATAACTTATGATATTGAAGTATATTCTATAGCACAAAAAAAATGGTTAGAGGTTAGTTCTATATCTAATTGTACAAATTTTCAATCAAATAGATTAAATATTAAATATAAAAATAATGTTACTGGAGAAATAGCATTATGTCATACACTTAATGGAAGTTCTCTAGCAATACCTAGAATTTTAGTTACTTTATTAGAAAATTATCAAACAAATTATCAAATAAATATTCCTAAAGTTTTGATACCATATACAGGATTTGATAGTATAAAATAATTATGAAAATGAAAATTATATAATATATAACATAATATAGAAAAAAGTTTTATTTTTTTTTTATATATTAAAAATATTTTTTGTATAGATCCATTTATCAAATTTAATCCTACTTTTATTAAAAAAATTAATTACTTACTATAAAAAAAATATTAATTAGGCCATGTACTTTAGGTATTGGTTCAGCTATTATGAATAAATATGGTATTTATTAATTCTGTACTCCATATATGTATGGATTAAATATTATATAAAATTCATTAATAGATTTAAAATTTTTGTGTATAGATAATTTTTTAGTATTAATATAGAAAATTTAATAAAATATGATTTTTTTTTTGCAAAAAAAAATGAGTATAAGTGTGAAATATTATTAGTAAAACAAGTAACATATTTAAATTTATTTAACCTAATTTTTTTGATAAATACTACTGTATTTTATTTTTTTATTGGTGTAGAATAATATAATAAAAAACATTTATAAGAACTATTTAAAGTAATTTATGTTTTTTGAAAAAAAAATTAATTCAGGAGATAATTATATTGTTACTAATGTTACTAAAATATTTTTTTATAAAAAAATATTTTTTCATTTGTCAAAAAATGTATATTACACGGGATATATGAACTAATTTATACCTATAATTAAAAACCAATTTATTTTAATAATTTAAATATTTTTTTTCAACTAATTTTTATATTAGTATACCAGATTAATTATAAATAAAACAAAAGATAAAAATAATGTATTAAATATTATTATAGTATTGTAATACATAAATATATGGAATTAAAAAATTTTGTATTGATTATTGATATTATTCATTACTATACTATTGGGTGGTAAAACTGAAAATATTAATAAATTTAAGTTCTTTATTAAATATAAAGAGATTTTTTTATTGATTTAATTAATTTTTCTTCACTAGGATACCAAATATTAATTAAATTTGAAGAATAAGGAGCTGGAGTATCTAAAAGATTTATTCTATCAATAGGTGAATCCAAATAATCAAATGCGTTTTTTTGTATAAAAAAAGAAATCTCAGAAGAAATAGAAGAAAATGGCCATGATTCTTCTAAAATTACTAAACGATTAGTTTTTTTAACAGAAATAATAATAGATTTAAAATCTAAAGGGCGTATAGTTCTAAGATCTATTACTTCTACACTAATGTTTTCTTTATCTAATTTATATGCTACATTTAAAGCAGTTTTAATTATTTTTCCAAAAGAAACTACACTAATATCTTTACCTTCTTTTTTTATATCAGCTTTGCCAATTGGCAAAGTATATTCTTCTTCTGGTATCATCATTTTATCTCCATACATTTGTTCAGATTCCATAAAAATTATTGGGTTATTATCTCTTATTGCTGATTTTAATAATCCCTTTGCATCATAAGGGTTACATGGAATAATTACTTTTAATCCTGGACAACTAGCATACCAACTTTCAAAAGATTGAGAATGTGTAGCCCCTAATTGTCCTGAAGCACCAGTAGGACCTCTAAAAACAATAGGAATATTCCATTGGCCTCCACTCATATAACGTATTTTTGCTGCATTATTAATAATTTGATCCATAGCTACTAAAGAAAAATTAAAAGTCATAAATTCTACTATAGGCCTACAACCATTCATAGCTGATCCTATACCTATACCAGCAAACCCTAATTCTGAAATTGGGGTATCAATAATTCTATTTGGGCCAAATTCTTTTAACATTCCCTTAGAAGCTTTATAAGCACCATTATATTTAGCTACTTCTTCCCCAATTAAATAAATAGTATTATCTCTTCTCATTTCTTCACTCATAGCATCAGCTATAACTTCACGAAAAGTTTTTTCTTTCATGTAAAAATATAAAGTTTTTATTATATAAAATACAAATAATAAATTTCTTTTTTTTATTGAATTATATTTTTTTTATTAAATCTAATAAAACTATAATCATATAAATGATTTTTATTTTTTTTATTAAAAACTTCATAAGTTTTTATCCATTGTTTTATGTCTATTTTAGGAAATTTCTTATTACCATTAAAATTGTGATGAACTAATGTTAGTTCTATAATATAAGCATATTGTATCATTAAATTATAAATTTTTTCACCTCCAATTACAAAAATTTTTTTGTCATAAAAATATTTATTAATATCTCTAATTGAAGAGATAACTTTTAAATTTTTTTTTTCTTTTTTCTTAAATTTATGAAAATTTTTTTTTGTAAAAATTATATTTACTCTACCTGGTAAAATTTTACCTATAGATTCAAATGTTTTTCTTCCCATAAGAATATAGTTACATAATGTAATATTTTTAAATCTTTTTAAATCATTAGGTAAATTCCACATCATATTATTATTTTGTCCTATAAATCCATTTTTAGAAACAGATGCAATTAAAATTATTTTCATATTTTTATAATATTTTTAAATTATGGAGACTATTTCAGATTTTTCAATTAAGTATAATCCAAAACTAATTGAAAAAAAAATATATAATAAATGGATAAAAGGAAATTGTTTTTCATCTTATCCAGATCATAATAAAACACCTTACACTGTTATTATGCCACCACCTAATGTAACTGGTACGTTACATATAGGACATATTTTAAATAATACAATACAAGATGTTTTAATTAGATATTTTAGAATGAAAGGATATAATGTTTGTTGGGTACCAGGTGTAGATCATGCTTCTATAGCAACAGAAGCAAAAATTGTAGAAGAATTAAAAAAAAAAGGAATATCTAAATCATTATTAGGTAAACAAGGTTTTTTAAATTATGTATTTAAATGGGTTGATAAACATAAAAATATTATTATTAAACAATTACAACAAATAGGATGTTCCTGTGATTGGAATCGTTTTCAATTCACTATGAATAATAATTTATCAAAATCTGTAATAAAAGCATTTGTTGATTTATATAAAAAGGGATATATATATAGAAAATATCACGTTGTTAATTGGGATCCAAAAGCAAAGACAACAATTTCTGACGAAGAAATAATTTATAAAGAACAAATAGATAATTTGTATTATATTAAATATAAAATAAAAAATGAAAATAATTTTGTTACTATAGCTACTACTAGACCAGAAACAATATTTGGAGATACAGCTATTTGTTTTAATCCCAATGATATACGATATAAAAAATTATTAGGTAAACAAGCAATAATTCCTATAATAAATAGGATAATACCTATTATACAAGATACATATGTAGATATTAAATTCGGTACAGGATGTATAAAAGTTACACCAGCACATGATTTAAATGATCAAATTCTAGCTGAAAAACATAATTTAGAAATTATTAATATTTTTAACAAAGATGCTACAATTAATGAAAAAGGTATGCATTATTCAGGAATGGATAGGTTAAAGGTTAGAAATAACGTAGTTAATGAATTAAATAAGTTAGGAAAACTATCTAATATAAAAAAAATACATCATAAAGTAGGATTTTCAGAACGTACATTTTCAATGATAGAATATATACCATCTATGCAATGGTTTTTAAAAATGAAAAAAATTTCTCTATCTGCTATTAATTTAGTAAAGAATGGAAAAATTAAGTTTTATCCTAATAATTTTAAAAAAATATATTTTAAATGGATGAATGAAATACATGATTGGAATATATCTAGACAATTATGGTGGGGACACAGAATACCTGTTTATTATTATGGTAAAAATAATAATGAATTTGTAGTAGAAGAAGATATTCATAAAGCATTAAAAGAAGCTAAAAATAAAAGTAATAATTATAACTTAGGTTATAATAATTTATGTAAAGATAAAAATGTATTAGATACTTGGTTTTCTTCTTGTTTGCTACCTATATCTGTATTTGATGGTATTAATTCCCCTAATAACAATGATATACAGTACTATTATCCAACTACAGATTTAATTACTGGTTCAGATATATTATTTTTTTGGGTAGCAAGAATGATTATATCAGGATTATTATTTAAAAAAAAACTACCATTTAAAAGAGTATTTTTTACTGGTATTATTAGAGATTCTTTAAATAAAAAAATTTCAAAATCATTAAATAACAGTCCTAATTCTACATATTTAATTGATAAATATGGTGCTGATTCTATTAGAATGGGTATTAGTTTAAAAACTAATGCAGGAAAAGATTTTTATTTCGATGAAAAAATATTTTTTCAGGGGAATAAATTTATAAATAAAATTTGGAATTCTTTTCGTTTAATAAAAAGTTGGAAAATAGAAGAAAAAAATACTATTCCAAATAGTACTAGTATCGCTATTAAATGGTTAAAAAATCGTTTTTATTATGTTTTAGAAATTTTTGAAAATAAAATGTCAGAATATAAATTAAATGAATCATCTATGATTTTATACAAATTTTTTTGGGGTGATTTTTGCTCATTATTTTTAGAAATAATAAAACCAATAGATAATAAATATATTTCTAAAAAAGTTTATTTTAATGTTATAAAATATTTTAAAAAGATATTAAAATTATTACATCCATATATCCCTTTTATTTCTGAAAAAATATGGTTACTAATAAAAAATAAAAATTCTGATAAATATCTTATAAATGAAAAATGGCCTAAAAAAAAATATTATGATATAGATGTATTAATTAATTTTAAAAATAGTATTGATATAGTATCTAAAATACGTAGCATAAGAAATGAAAATAACATTTCATTCAAAAAAAGTTTTACATTGTTTACAATGAAAAAAGATATAGGATATTATCCTATTATATATAAAATGAGTAATTTATCTAATATTACATTTTTATTAAAAGAACCTAAATTTAAATCATTAACGTTTTCAATAAATTCATTTAAATTTTTTCTATTACCAGATGAAAAAAATATATTGTCTGATAATATGATAGAACACAATATAGTTATTGCTAATAAAAAAATTAAATATTTAAATTTTGAGTTAACAAAAATAAATAATAATCTATCAAATAATAAATATTTATCTTCTGTACCAGAAGAAATACTTATTAAAGAATATAAAAAGAAAAAAGATATAACAAAAAAAATTAAATCTTTAATAGAAAATTTATATTTCCTTAAAAAAAAATATAAATAATTTTATTACCAATTATCATTGCTACCTCCTCCTCCAAAATCTCCACCTCCTTCAAACCCATCAAAATCATCTTCATTATAATCATCTTTTTTGTGGAATAAAAAATTTGTTAAAATTAGTGTTTCTAAAAATGACAAATTTTTAAAATTTTTGTTTATATAGATTAAAATTATAATAAAAAACATTAATATAATATATTGAATCCATGAATTATTTTTAATATTTTTTTTATTATTAAATTTTCCATTTAATATCTTATATATATCGGAGGTACAATTATCAATTGCTTTGTAATACAAATGTTTTTTTAGATCAGGTTTAATATTATTTATAATTTTTTTTGAAATTATATCAGTAAGATATGGTTCAATACCATATCCATTTTGTATGGATATTTTTTTATCATTTATAGATAGTAAAATTACTACTCCATTATTAGCATTTAATTTACCTATTTTCCATTTTTCACCCCATTTATATGCAATAAAATTTGGATTTACTCCATGTGTATTATTTATAATAGCAACTAAAATTTCTATAGAAGTTTTTTTAAAAAAAAAAATTAATTTTTTATTAAGTTTATTTTTTTCTTCTATAGATAAAATTCCTGTATAGTCTTGAACAGGGTATATTTTTTTTGGTTGTGGAGGAATATAAAATTGACTCTTTACTGTTGATAACAAAAATAGCGTTACAACAAAAAATAGAACAATTTTTTTCATATAACTTTTTATATTTTTTTCATGTAGCAAAATTTACTATTGGAGTAATTTCTGATCCATGTCTAGATTTAAAATACCCTTTTTCTTCAAATTGTGAGAATAAATTAGAAACAATCATTCTAGGAAATTGATTCCTATAAGTATTAAAAT
Organism: Blattabacterium cuenoti; assembly: GCF_014251975.1. GTDB lineage: Bacteria > Bacteroidota > Bacteroidia > Flavobacteriales > Blattabacteriaceae > Blattabacterium > Blattabacterium cuenoti_AM. Next base: position 159,176 of record NZ_CP059204.1, on the reverse strand, counting down.
AATTAACATATTTGTTATATCTATTTCTTTCTACACTAATTCTATTTTCAGTACCTTCCAATTGATTTTGTAATTCGTAAAAATTTTGTTGGGATTTTAAGTCTGGATAATTTTCTACAGTTAGAAGTAGTCTACCAATAGAATGACTTAAATTATCTTGAACTTTTTGAAATTTATCTATTTGATTTTGATTTAAATCATTTATTTGAATAGAAGTTGCTTTTGCTCTAGCTTCCATAATTTTATTTAATGTTTCTTTCTCAAAATTAGCAGATCCTTTAACAGTATTTACTAAATTTGGGATTAAATCAGATCTTCTTTGATATACATTCTCTACTTGACCCCATTGCGTTTTAGTTTTTTCATTAAATTGTATTAAATTATTATAAATATTAATACTCCATATAATAAAAATTGATAAAATAAATATTATAGAGTATATAATTTTTAAGTAGTTTCTTCTCATAAAAAATTTATTTTTTTAAAAAATTTTCTGTGGGGAAAAAAAAAATACATTCTTTAATAGCATTATTATTACTATCAGATCCATGAATAGCATTTTCTTCAATAGAAGTTGCGTATAAACTCCTAATTGTTCCTTTTTTTGCAATATTTGGATTTGTATTACCTATTAATTTTCTAAAATCTTTTACTGCGTTATTTTTTTTTAAAATCATAGGTATTATAAATCCAGAAGACATAAAATTAGTTAATTCATTAAAATAATATTTATCACTATGTTTTTTATAAAATTTTGATGCTAACTTTTTAGAAATTTTTATAATTTTTAATTCAATTATTTTAAATTTTTCATTTATTATTTTTCTAATTATATGTAGAACATATCTATTTTTTACCGCATCAGGTTTTATAATAGATAAAGTAACTTTACCAAAAAAAATATTATATAACATATACTATTTTTGAATTAAAATTAATAAATAAATTTTTATAATTTATTATAAATGAAAAAATAATTATAATTAATAAAAAATATTTTTCTATTTAATTAATTATTATATAAATAAAAAATAACTTAACAAAAAATATGAATAAAAAAAATTATACTTAGTGATTTTACATATTAATTATTTTTTTTTATGTAATTTTTCTTACGTGAATTAATTAAGTAATGATCATAAAATTTAGTATTAATTCGTTAATATGCTAGTATTCAAACTATTTAATTAACATAATTTTATTACTATAATATTTTTAAATTTTTTATATAACAAATTTTACATATACATATAAAAAACATATATAATATAAAAAAATTAAATTCATAATTACTAAAATTATTACATAAAAATAAATATTACTTAAATAAAATATTAAATAAAAACATAATACTGAATATTAAAATAATAAAAACTTCACATTAAAAAATAAATTTTAATATATTTTGGAATTAATTATTCAGATAATATTTTTTTTATGTTCCGAATTTAAAAACGTTAAAAACGTTATAAAAATACTATAATTTACCATTTTATAAAAATATTATTTTATCCTCATTAATAATTTAATTAAAAAGTATTTATTTGATAATAAGGATATAAATATACTATACTAACTAACTAAGTGTTTTTATTTCGTTAAAAAGATAATTTTAATATAATTAATAATAAATCAGTATTACGTTTAGAAATTTTTTATTATTTTTTATTTTATACCATCTTTTTTTATAGAAAAGCATGTGAAAATTTAGTAGGATAAACTAACTAAAAAAATACAATAGTAAATAGTAGCTCTACATAAGTAAGTTGGTATTTACTAAATAAAGCATATGTTGTAAATTATTATTTTTATTATCATACTAAATTAGTAAAAAAAAAATTATCAAATATTATACATATTATATATAAAAATATCATATAAAAATATAATTATCTGGTACAATTAAATGAATTTTATTTTCTTTATTAAGAAATAAATTAATTATACCTAAAAATTATCCCTAAAAGCTAATTTATAATTATTAAATTAAATTACTTCTATACAAGTGTTATTTAGAAAAAAATATAGGTTGTAAGAAAGGAATATAAACATAAATAATTTAAAAAAATTAATTACATTAAAAAAATTAATTACAAGAATTTTTTGTAATATCTTACAGAAAAATTTATAAGTATTTTTAATAAAATTAGCTATGAAGTAAAATTTTTAAAATTACCATAATTTAAATAAAAGATTATATGTTAAATTAATAATAAAATTATTATATATAACAAAATAATGCATCATAATTTCCTATTTAAATGGAAATTTTTATTAAGAAAAAATTTTTAAACATTATAATTGTATTTTTGTTTATGATTTTTTTTTATCATATGAGTATATGAGTAAATATTATTTAAAATCTATAGAAAAAATTACTAAAAAATGTTTATATGATTTATATAAAATAAATTATAATTTTAAACTAAATTTTCAATATAAAAAAAAAAGTTATCCAGGTGATATAACACTAGTTTTATTTTCTTTATCTAAAAATATTAAAAAACCTATTAAAGAAATAGGGGAAAATATTGGGAATTATTTAACCAATTATTTTAATGGATTAATTAAATATTACATTATTAATGGGTTTTTAAATTTTATTTTTTTAGATGGATATTATATTTTTTTGTTAAAAAATATGTTAAATCCAAATTTTTATAAATTAAATTTTTCTTCTAAAAATATTTTAATAGAATTTTCATCACCTAATGCTAATAAACCACTTCACATAGGCCATATAAGAAATATTTTAATTGGAGATTCCATTTCAAGAATATTAAGTTCAGTCGGGAATAATATAATGAAAATACAAATGATTAATGATAGAGGAATACATATATGTAAATCTATGATAGCTTGGAAAGAATTTGGAATAAGAAATACACCAATAAAAACAAAAGAAAAAGGAGATCACTTCGTAGGAAGATTTTATAAAATGTTTCATTTAATATATGATAAAGAAATAAAAAAAAAATCTATTAATGGGAAAGAAGCTCCAATATTAAAAAAAGCCAGAATACTGTTAAAAAAATGGGAAGATGGTGATAAAGAAACCATAAAAATATGGAAAATGATGAATAAATGGGTTTATAATGGATTTAAAAAAACTTATAATGAACTTGATATAAGTTTTGATAAAACTGAATATGAAAGTGATATTTATAATTTTGGTAAAAAAATAATAGAAAATGGATTAAAAAATGGTATTTTTTTTAAAAAAAAAGATGGATCTATTTGGATCGACTTAAAAAATGAAGGATTTAATAACAAATTATTATTAAGATCTGACAAAACTTCTGTTTATATAACGCAAGATATAGGTACTGCTATAAATAGATTTAATAAATATAAAATAGATAATTTAATATATATAGTTGGTAAAGAACAAAATGATTATTTTAAAATTCTATTTACTATTTTAAAACGACTTGGATGTATATGGGTTAGTAAAATATATCATTTATCATATGAAATGGTGTTTTTATCAAGTGGTAAAATGAAGTCTAGGGAAGGACAAGTAATTAGTGCAGATGATTTAATTTATCAAATGATAAATATGGCAAAAAAAAAATTAAAAGTACAATGCAAAGATTATAATAATTATTGCAAAACAATTGGATTAAGTGCATTAAAGTATTACTTTCTTAAAGTAGATCCTTCAAAAAAAATTGTTTTTTATCCAGAAAAATCAATCGATTTTAAAGGTAAAACTGGTATATATATACAATATACTTATTCCAGAATTAGATCATTAGAAACAAAATTTTTTGAAGAATGTAATATTACTGACAATTATAATCTTTCACATTCTATTATATGGGATAATATATATGGAAAAAATATAATTAAAATTATAAAAAAATATCCTTTTATATTAAAAAAATCAGCTAAAAATTTAAATCCATCTATATTAGCAAATTATATTTATGAAGTATCAAAAAAATTTAATAATCTTTATCAAAACAAAAAATTAATAGATCCATTTACCCCTATTAAAAGTAATAATTATATGAATATTATTCATATTACAGGTAATATTTTAAAAAATGGAATGAATTTATTAGGAATAAAAATGATGAATAAAATGTAGTTTATAATATGTTTAAAACGTTAAAAGAAAATATTAAAAAAGCATTTTTTCTTTTTAAGAGTAAAAATGTTACTGAAATAGATACTTCTATTGTATTAAAAGAGATAGGTAAAGCTCTTATAGATTCTGATGTTAATCATAATATTGTTTTTAATTTAATTAAAAATGTTAAAAAAAAATCTATTGGTAAAAAAATATTAGATCCTTTAAATGCTAAACAAGTTATAATTAAATTAGTGCATGATGAATTAGTTAAATTAATGGGAGGTAAAAAAACAGATATAAATATGTCTGGTAATCCTACTATTATTTTAATATGTGGATTACAAGGAAGCGGTAAAACTACTTTTTCTTCTAAATTAGCTTTTTTTATGAAAAAAAAGGGTAAATCACCTCTTTTAGTAGCAGCAGATATTTATAGACCTGCTGCAATAAAGCAATTAAATGATATTTCTAAAAAAGTCAATATTCCTATTTTCTATTTGGAAAATAATAAAGATGTTATAGATATAATTGATAAATCTATTATTTTTTCTTCTAAAAAAAAATTTGATCCTATAATTATTGATACAGCTGGTAGGCTGTCAATTGATAAAATTATGATGATGGAATTAAATAAAATTAGTATTAATTTTAACCCACATGAGACTTTATTAGTTGCTGATTCTATGACTGGGCAAGATGCTATTAATACAGCTAAATTATTTTCAAAAACATTAAAATTTGATGGGATTGTTATGACTAAACTAGATGGAGATAGTAAGGCAGGTTCATCTATTACTATTTCTAGTATAATTAATAAACCAATTAAATTTATTAGTTATGGAGAAAAAATACAAGACATAGAAATTTTTTATCCAGATAGAATAGCAAATAGAATTTTGGGGATGGGAGATGTAGTCACTTTTGTTGAAAAAATTCAAGAACAATTTAATGAAAGTAGGGCTAAAAAAATTTATAAAAAAATATCAAAAAATCAATTTAATTTTTATGATCTTTTAGATCAAATTAAAAGAGTTGAAAAAATAGGTAACATTAAACATATTATTTCTATGATCCCTGGTATGGATAAATTATCTTTTATAGATAAAAATAAAAATTCTTTTAAAAAAATAGAATCTATTATTTATTCTATGACGCCTTATGAAAGATATAATCCTAAAATATTACAAAATGAAAATAGAAAAAAAAGAATTTCTAATGGTTCTGGAAATTCATTAAATGATATAAATTTATTTATAAAACATTTTAACCAAATGAGAAAAATAATGAAGCATATAAATAATAATTTAGGTAGAAATACTATAAAAGATTTATTATTAGAAATGATTAATAAAAAAAATAAAAAATGAAAATAAATAAAAAAATTAATTTTAATCAAAATTTTATTTTATTAAAAATATTTTTTATTTTTAACTTTGTTCTTTAATTTTTTTTCAATAATTGATCTACCATTTTAATTTTAACTATGCAATATTTTCTAAATAGAAACAAATTTATAAATGAATTAAAACATGTGAATATTTGGGATGTAGTTGTTATTGGTGGTGGTGCAACTGGATTAGGTATAGCATTAGATTCTTCATCTAGAGGTTATAAAACTATACTTTTAGAACAATCAGATTTTTCTAAAGGAACCTCTAGTAGAAGTACTAAATTAGTACATGGTGGTATAAGATATTTAGCTCAAGGAAATATAAAATTAGTTTATGAAGCTTTAAAAGAAAGAGGTTATTTATTAAATAATGCTGCACATTTAGTAAAAAAACAAAAATTTATTATTCCAATATTTGAATGGCATTTAGGTGTTTGGTATTGGATAGGTTTAAAATTATATGAATGGTTATCTGGATCATTGAGTTTTGGAGAATCAAAATTTTTATCTAGAAACGATATTATTAAAGAATTTCCTGAATTAAAATCAAGCAAATTAAAAGGAGGTGTTTTATATTACGATGGACAATTTGATGATTCTAGATTATCTATTAATTTAGCACAAACTTGTGTCCAATATGGATGTTTTGTTTTAAACTATTTTAAAGTTAAATCTTTAATAAAAAAAAGTGGAAAAATATCAGGTGTAATAGCATGTGATATTGAAACTAAAAAAAAATATTCTATTTTTTCTAAAACAGTTATTAATGCTACAGGTGTATTTTCAGAATCTATTTTAAAAATGGATAATGATAATTCACAACCAATAAGACCGAGTCAAGGGACACATATAGTTTTGGATAAATCTTTTTTTAGAAGTAAAAATGCTATAGTAATACCAAAAACTTCAGATGGAAGAGTACTTTTTTGTATTCCTTGGTATGATCATATTTTAATTGGTACTACAGATACTTATGTAAAAAAAAGCATTATAGATCCTGTCCCATTTGATAGTGAAATAGAATTCCTTATAAAAACTTTTAGAAAGTATTTTATACCAAAACCTAAAAAAAGCGATATATTGAGTGCTTTTTCAGGGTTACGTCCTCTTTTTACAAACAACAAAAATTTATTAGATACTAAGGATATACCTAGATCGCATAAATTAATAATAAATACTTCTGGATTAATAAGTATTATAGGTGGGAAATGGACTACATATAGGAAAATGGCCGAAGATACTATTGATAGAGCTATAATTATAGGTAGATTAGAAAAAAAGCCTTCTATAACAAAAAATATTAAAATTTGTGGATCTAATGTTTTATTTGATACAGATAATTCTTACTGGAATAAATATGGAGAAGATAAATTTTATATAAAAGGTTTAATAAATGATAATCCTTTATTAAAAAGATCTTTGTTTTCAAAAGATAATATATTTCATTATTCTGAAGCGGAAGTAATATGGATGGTACGTTATGAAATGGCTAGAACTGTTGAAGATGTTTTAGCAAGAAGATTTCGATTATTATTCTTAAATGCTAGAAAATCAATAGAAATATCTACTAATGTAGCAAAATTAATGGCAAAAGAACTATCTCGTAATAATAATTGGGTAGAATCACAAGTAGATTCTTTTAAAAAATTGGCAATGAAATATTATTATCCAAAAAAATTGGATAATGAATAAGGGATACAATAGTTGCAATTTATTTGTTATGAAAAAATATGTTCTGTCATTAGATCAAGGGACTACTAGTTCTAGAGCTATACTTTTTGATAAAATTGGAAATATAATTTCTGTATCTCAAAGAGAGTTTACCCAAATATATCCTTATCCTGGTTGGGTAGAACATAATGCTGAAGAAATATGGTCTACACAAGCATCAGTTGCTTTAGAAGTAATTTGTAAAGCTAATTTAGAAGGTGATAATATTATTTCTATAGGAATTACTAATCAAAGAGAAACTACTGTAATATGGGACAAAAAAACTGGTATACCTATATTTAATGCTATTGTATGGCAAGATAGAAGAACTACTAAATTTTGTGATAAAATAAAAAAAGAAGGATTGACTAGTATGATTAGAAAAAAAACTGGATTAATAATAGATCCATATTTTTCTGCCACTAAAATTAAATGGATCTTAGATAATATACCAGGAGCTAGAAAAAAAGCTTATTCAGGTAGTTTAGCCTTCGGTACTATAGATTCATGGTTAATATGGAATTTAACAGGTAAAAAAATACATGTAACAGATGTTACTAATGCTTCTAGAACTATGCTGTTTAATATTAATACTTTAGATTGGGATAATGAATTAATAAAATTATTTGATATACCAACGACAATGCTACCAGAAGTAAAATCATCTAGTGAAATATTTGGATATACTACTGGTAAAATATTATCTAATAAAATACCAATATCTGGTATTGCAGGCGATCAACAGGCAGCACTTTTTGGTCAAATGTGTACTAAAGTAGGAATGGTAAAAAATACTTACGGTACGGGGTGTTTTATGTTGATGAACGTTGGAGACCATCCAGTTTCTTCTAGAAATAATTTAATTACTACTGTAGCGTGGAAAATAAAAGATAAAATTCAATATGCATTAGAAGGTAGTGTATTTATTGCTGGAGCAGTTATACAATGGTTAAGAGATGGTTTAGAAATTATTCAATCTGCTAATGCTGCAGAGACATTAGCTAATACAGTTATTGATACTGAGGGCTTATATATAGTACCAGCTTTTTCTGGATTAGGAGCACCTTATTGGGACCAAAAAGCAAGAGGAATAATTGTTGGGATAACAAGAGGTACTACATCCTCTCATTTTGCTAGAGCTGCTCTAGAAAGCATTGCATTTCAAAATATGGATGTTCTTAAAGCTATGGAAGCAGATTCTGGAATATCAATAAAAGAATTAAGAGTAGATGGTGGCGCTACTGTTAATAAATTATTAATGCAATTTCAATCAGATATTTTAAATGTTCAAGTAGTTAAACCTAAAATTTCTGAATTAACAGCTGCTGGTGCAGCATATTTATCAGGATTAGCAGTTAATTATTGGAATAGTTTGGAAGAAATTAAAAATAAATGGAAATTAAAAAAAATTGTTTTTACACCTAAAAAAATAGTTAATAGAAAAAAAATGATAAAAGGATGGGAAAAAGCTATAAAAATAACTCGTTATTGGTCTAAATAATAAATATATATATACATAAATATAAAAAAAACAAAATGAAACAAATATATGCAGAATTTTTAGGAACAACTATTTTAGTATTTTTAGGAAATAGTGTGGTAGCAAATGTACTTTTGTCTAAAACAAAATGTAGTAATAAAAATAATGATACAAGTATAGGGTGGTTAACTATTAGCTTTGGTTGGGCATTAGCCGTATTTATGGGAGTTTTAGTAGCTTATCCTTATAGTGGTGCACATTTAAATCCATGTGTTACTATAAGTTATGCTATGATTGGTAAAATTCCTTGGAATATAGTCCCTTTTTATATTACTTCTCAATTTTTAGGATCTATGTTAGGATCTATCATGGTATGGTTATTGTATAAAGATTATTTTCATGAAACAGATAGTAAACAAATTAAACTATCTATCTTTTCTACTTCACCTTCTATAAAAAATAAATTACATAATTTTTTTAGTGAAGTATTGTCTACTTTTACTTTTATTTTTATATCTTTATATGTAACTATAGAAGGTGTAATACATTTTCAAGAAATAGAATATACTATAGGATTGGGGACTTTAGGTGCATTACCTAGTTCTTTAATAATATTAGGTGTGATATTATCTTTGGGAGGTTCTACTGGCCCAGCTATTAATCCAGCTAGAGATTTAGGTCCTAGAATTATACATTCTATTCTACCAATACATGGTAAAGGTAGTAGTGATTGGGATTATTCTTGGATTCCTGTATTAGGTCCTTTAACTGGTAGTATTTTAGCAACAAGTTTATATATTTTTTTATTAAATTAAAAAATAAAAAACTTGTTTTTTCATGGATAAGTCATTATTTTGGAATGATCAAGATATAGATCATAGAAGAATTGGGGAAAGATTAAAATTTTTCATGTTTTCCGAGCAAGTGGGAGCTGGATTGCCTTTATGGTTACCTAAAGGAATGATTATTAGAAATAAATTAGAGGAATTTCTTATTGATATACAAAAAAAATCAGGATATGAAATGGTAATAACTCCTCATATTGGGCACAAAAAATTATATATAAAAAGTGGACATTGGAGTAAATATGGAAAAGAAAGTTTTAAACCTATTAGAACTCCAAAAAAAGACGAGGAATTTATTTTAAAACCCATGAATTGTCCACACCATTGTGAGATTTATCGTTCTCAAGAATGGTCATATAAGGATCTTCCTAAACGTTTTTCAGAATTTGGAACTGTATATAGATATGAACAAAGTGGAGAATTAAATGGATTAACTAGAGTTAGAGGTTTTACCCAGGACGATGCTCATATTTTTTGTACAGTTGATCAACTAATTGAAGAATTTAAAAAAGTATTAAATTTAGTTATTTATGTATTTAAATATTTAGGATTTTTAAAATATTATGTTAGAATTTCTCTTAGAAATCCAAAAAAAGTTGATAATTATATAGGATCTAAAATAAATTGGATAAAAGCAGAAAAAGCAATATTACAATCTGTAAAAGAAGAAAATATAAAAGCAACTATAAATTATGGAGAAGCTGCATTTTATGGCCCTAAGTTAGATTTTCTAATTAAAGATTCTTTAGAAAGAAAATGGCAACTTGGTACTATACAAATAGATTATAATATGCCTGAAAGATTTAATTTATATTATAAAAATAAAAAAAATGAAAAATGTAGACCTGTAATGATACATAGAGCTCCTTTTGGGTCTATAGAGCGTATAATTGCAATAATGATAGAGAATACAAGAGGTAATTTACCATTATGGATTACACCTAATCAAGCTATAATTCTACCAATAAGTAAAAAATATACATCTTATGCAAAAAAAATTTTAAATTTAATGTTAGACAGAAATATTAGAGTGTTGATTGATAATAGAAACGAAAAAATAGGGAAAAAAATAAGAGATTCTGAATATAACAAAATACCTTATATGATACTACTGGGTAGCAAAGAAGAAGAAACTAATACTATATCATTACGTAGGCATAGAATAGGGGATATAGGTAAATATTCTATATTAAATGGTATAGAAACAATAGTAAAAAAAATAAAATTTTAAAATATATAATATTATAAAAAAAAGATTTTCTAGAGGAAATAAAAGAAGAAGAATATACCGTCCGATACAAAAAGTAAAAGAACAGTATCGTATTAATGGAAGAATAATAGCTAAAGATATTCGTTTAGTAGGAGATTATTTAATAAAAAATGGAATTTATTCTACTAAAGAAATTATTATTGTAGCTGAAAAAAGAAGATTAGATTTAGTAGAAATTAATCCTAAATTAGTTCCTCCAGTTTGTAAAATATTAGATTATAAAAAATTTTTATATGAACAAAAAAAAAGAAAAAAAAAATTTAAAGCAAAACAAGTTAAAGTAAGTACCAAAGAGATTAGATTTGGTCCTCAAATTGGAGATCATGATGGTAAAGTAAAAATGAAAAGTGCTGAAAAATTTTTAATTCGAGGAGATAAAGTAAAAATATTTGTTTTTTTTAAAGGACGTTCAATAGTATATAAAGAACAAGGAAAAATTAAATTATTAAAATTTGCAGAGGAAATTGAAAAATATGGTAAAGTAGAACAAATGCCTGTAATGGAAGGTAAAAGAATGTATATGATTTTAGCCCCAAAAAAAAATTAATTATGCCTAAATTAAAAACTAAATCAGGATCAAAAAAAAGATTTAAACTAACATCTAATGGTCTCATTAAAAGAAAACATGCATATAAAAGACATCTTTTAACTAAAAAATCTAAAAAAAGAAAAAGAACTTTAAATAAATTTACATTATTAAAAAAATCCGATAAAAATAATATAAAAAAACAAATATAATTATGCCAAAGTCTAAAAATTCAGTAGCTTCAAAAAGAAGAAGAAAAAAAATACTTAAATTATCAAAAGGGTATTATGGATCTAGAAGCAAAATATATACTGTAGCTAAAAATGCTGTAGAAAAATCTTTTTTATATTCTTTTTCAGGTAGAAAAATTAAAAAAAGAGATTTCAGATCTCTATGGATTCAAAGAATTAATGCTGGTGTTAGACAATACGGTATATGTTACTCTAATTTTATTAAAAAATTATCAATAAAAAAAATTAAATTAAATAGAAAAGTTTTATCAGAACTTGCTGTTAATGACCCTAATAATTTTAAAAAAATTATAGATTTTGTTTGTTCATAATAAATATTAATTTTTTTTTTATTAATTTTATCTTTTTACTGGATAAATAATCTATAAATAATTTCCCTTTTATATGGTCATATTCATGTAATATAACTCTTGCACGTATTCCTGTTAAAGTTTTACTTTTTTTTTCCCAATATTTATTATAATATTCTATATAAACATCAGATTTTCTTTTTATACTGCAAATAACTCCTGGAATGCTTAAGCATCCTTCGTTATATTTATATTTTTTTCCATATGTTTTTATTATTTTTGAATTTATAAATACCTCTTTGTATATTTCTATATTATAACCATTAAAATATGGAGTATCAACAATAAAAAGATTAATATTTTTTCCTATCTGTGGGGCAGCTAAACCAATACCTTTTACTTTATGTAAAGTATCAAACATATTTTTTATTAAATTATTAATCTTTTTTTTATAATAATAAGAAAAACGATTTATTTTAGAACATTTTTTTCTTAAAATTGGATTACCGTAAAATAATATAGGAAGTACCATTTTTTTTATTTTTTTATTAAAAATTATAGTTTTCTATAGTTTTTAAATAAGATTGTAAAATTATTGTGGCACTTATTTTATTTAATATTTTTTTATTTTTTCTTTTTCTTTTATCTAACATAATAATAGTATTAAAAGATATTTTTGATGTAAATCGTTCATCTATTCTTTTTATTAAAATTTTAGGATATTTTTTATAAAAATTACGTATAAATTTTTGTATATGCTTTTCTATAATCCATTCTATTTTATTATTTAATTTTTTAGGTAAACCAATAACTATTAATTCTATTTTTTCATTAAAAATTATTGATGATATATATAACATAAGTTTTTTAGTAGGAACAACATTTAAACCAAATGCAAAAATTTTATTTTTATCTGTTATAGATATACCAGTCATAATTTTACCATAATCTATTCCTAGTATTTTCCCCATATAACAAATATATACTTGTTATATTATTTTATTTTACTACTTTTGTTTTTTTAAATAAATTTTTTTATAAAAGTGAATAATCTAAAATTAGAAATAGAAAATGCTTGGAATAAAAAAAATGCCTGGTTAACTGATAAAAATATTAAAAAATTAGTAGTTAAAGTTATTAATTATGTTGAAAAAGGTATTATTAGAGTATGTGATTGTATTAATGGAAAATGGACAGTAAACAAATGGATTAAAAAGGCTATTATTATGTTTTTTTCTGTTAAAGAAATGAATAAAATTGAAATAGGCCCATTGGAATTTTATGATAGAATACCTATAAAAAATAAATTTAAAGAAAAAGGTATTCGTGTAGTACCTCATGCAATAGCTAGATATGGTTCTTATATATCTCCAGGTGTAGTTTTAATGCCATCTTATGTTAATATAGGTGCATATATTGGAGAAGGGACAATGATAGATACATGGGCTACTATAGGTAGTTGTGCTCAAATAGGTAAAAGTGTACATATTAGTGGTGGGGTAGGTATTGGAGGTGTTTTAGAACCATTACAATCTCATCCAGTTATAATTGAAGATAATGTTTTTATTGGATCTAGATGTATTTTAGTTGAAGGAGTTTTAATAAAAAAGGGATCAGTATTAGGATCTAATGTAGTTATAACTTCTTCAACTAAAATTTTTGATGTTACTAACTATAATAATGAAAATAATATGCCTATTGAAATTAAAGGGATTATACCTAAAAATTCTGTTGTAATACCTGGATCTTATCCTAAAAATTTTCCTGCTGGAAAATTTTATGTTCCATGTGCCTTAATTATAGGAAAAAGAAAAGAAAGTACAAATAAAAAAACATCTTTAAACGATGCATTAAGAAAACATAATATAGTTATATGAATTTATTATGGGATTTTACAAAGAAATTGAAAGAAGTGTATACATTTTAAAAAATGGGAAAAGTTTATTATATCCAACAGATACAGTATGGGCATTAGGATGTGATGCATTTAATAAACAAGCTATAAATAACATTTATAAAATAAAATATAGAGATTTATCTAAAACTATGATTTTATTAGTAGATAATATATATCGTTTGTATGAATTAGTTGGAGATATTTCTCCTTTTATTAAAAAGGTTATTTTATATAATTTAAAACAAAAAACACAACCTATTACTGTAGTTTACAGAGTTAAAAATAATAAAATTTTTAGAAATTTAATAAAAAAAAATGATAATACATTAGCAGTGCGAGTGACTTATGATCCATTTTGTATACGTTTAATTAAAAAACTAGATAAACCTATCATTTCAACATCTGCTAATTTATCAGGATTTTCTTCTCCAAAATCTTTTAAAGAAATAAATTCTTATATTATAAAAAATATAGATTATGCTGTTAATTATAAAAGATATAAACAATCAATTTATAATCATTCAAAAATTATAAAAATTTTTTCAAAAAAAATTAAAATACTTAGAATGTAATAATTTTTATTAAAAATGAATATTTCACATTTTATACAAAAAAAAATTTTTAGAATTATAAAATATTCATCTAAGAAAATAAAACAAAATAGTTATATAGTTGGAGGATATGTACGTGATTTATTTTTAAAGAATAATATCGTAAAATCAAATGATTTAGATATTTTAACTGTTGGAAAAGGAATTAAATTAGCTAAAGAAGTTTCTAAAATAGCGTTCAATAAGAAAAGTAATGGAAAATATTATTACCCTACAATTAGAATATTTAAACGTTATGGTACAGCTATGTTAGAATATGAAAATAAAAAAATAGAATTTGTTGGATCTAGAAAAGAATCATATAAATATAACAGTAGTAAACCTATTGTAGAAATAGGTACTTTGAAAGACGATCAAAATAGAAGAGATTTTACAATTAATACATTAGCCATTAGTTTAAATGATTATGATTATGGTAAATTAATAGATCCATTTGATGGATTATCAGATTTGAGGAAAAAAATTATAAGGACTCCTCTAAATTCAGATATTACTTTTTCAGACGACCCACTTAGAATGATGAGAGCAATTAGATTCGCTACTCAACTTAAGTTTTTTATTGAAGATAATTCTTTTAGATCAATTAAAAAAAATAAAAATAGAATTAAAATTGTTTCAAAAGAAAGAATAACAGAAGAATTTAACAAAATTTTATTATCTGATAATCCTTCTATAGGTTTGATATTATTATATAAATCAGGATTATTGAAAATAATTTTACCTGAAGTAACAATATTAGAAGGGATAGAAATAAAAGATGGATTCCAACATAAAAATAATTTTTATCATACTTTAAAAGTAGTTGATAACATTAGTAAAAAATTTTATAAATCCTCTCTTTGGTTAAGATGGGTAGCATTATTACATGATATAGGTAAACCCAATTCTAAAAAATTCTCCTATAAAATTGGTTGGTATTTCCACGATCATGAATATATAGGTAGTAAAATGATTCCTAAAATATTTAATAGATTTAGACTACCAAAAGGTAATATTATTAAATATGTAATTAAAATTATTAAATACAGTTATAGACCAGCTGCATTAACAGGAAATAGAATTAGTGATTCAGCTATAAGAAGATTGTTATTTGATTTAGGAAATGATTTAGAAGATTTAATTAAATTATGTTTAGCAGATATTACAACTAATAATACAGAAAAAAAAAAAGAATATAAAAAAAATATTTTATATCTTATGAAAAGAATTAAAGAATTAGAAAAAAAAGATAGAATTATAAATTGGAAATCTCCAATATCAGGATATGATATTATGAATACTTTTTATATAACTCCATGTAATAAAATTAAAGTTATAAAAGATTATATAAAAGATTCAATTTTAGATGGTAAAATTAAAAATAATTTTTATTCTGCATATTCTTTAATGATAAAAAAAGGTAAAGATTTAGGATTAAGAAAAAAATAATATATTATAAATATGTTATTATTTAATAATAATTATAAAAAAAAAAAAATTACTTTATTAATACATTCTAATCCAGATGGAGATGCTTTAGGATCTTCTTTAGCTCTTTTTATTTATTTTAAAAAATTACAAAATGATGTTTTTTTAATTTCACCTACAGAATATTATGAATATTTCAATTGGTTACCATACTCTAAAAATATAACAATATTTTCAAATAATAATAAATATTTAATAAAAGAAAAAATTTATAAATCTGATTATATTTTTTTTATAGATTTCAATAATATAATTAGACTAGGAGATTTAAAAAATTTTTTATCGTTTTCAAAAAAATCAAAAAAAGTTTTAATAGATCATCATCCATTTTCATATAATAATTTTAATTTTGATTTTATTCTATCTGATATAAAAGTAGCAGCAACAAGTATATTAGTATTTAGATTTATATATAATAATATTAAAAATAAATATTCTATTTCTTGTTGTTTTGATAAAAATATAGCAACATGTTTATATGTTGGATTAATAACTGATACAGGTTTTTTTAAATTTTCTTCAAAAATTAGTTACGAAACTTATTTTACTGCTGGAAAATTACTTAAAATAGGGATTGATATTGATAAAATACATAATAAATTACAAGAAAAGTATACTGAAAGTAGGTTAAGATTATTATCCATAGCTTTAAGAAGATTAAAAATTATGAAAGAGTACAGAATAGCATATACAAGTATTAATTCATTAGATATAAAAAAAAAATCTTATATAAAAGGTGATACAGAAGGTATTGTAAATTATGGATTGAATATAGAAAATATTATACTTTCTGTATTTTTTTTTGAAAAAAATAAAAAATGTCCTATAAAAATTTCTTTTAGATCAAAAGAAAATTTTGATGTTAATTTATTTTCTAGGAAATTTTTTAAAGGTGGTGGACATAAAAATGCTGCGGGTGCTATAGTAATAGGTAAAAGTTTATGTGAAACTATAAATTATTTTTTATGTGTTATAAAAAAATATTATAAAAATATTATGTTTTCCACTTAATACTACATCCTATACTAGGTATTACAATAGGATTATCATATTTATTTCCTTTTAATATATTTTCTAATATATTTGTTATATACTTTCCAGTTACTGGAATTTTATTATTTGGTCTAGAATTATCAAATGGACCATTGTATAATAATGTACTATCCCCTGAAAATATAAAAAATTCAGGAGTACATTTTGCATTATAATAATTAGCAACTTTTTGTTCTTCGTCAAAAAAATAAGGAAATGGATAATTTAATTTTTTACAAATTATTTTCATATTTTCTGGAGAATCATCTGGATATTTTATTATATCATTAGAATTAATTGCTAAAAAAGATATTTTTTTTAAAATATATTTATTAGATAAATAAATTAATTTTTTATTAATATGTTTAACATATGGACAATGATTACATATAAATATAATTACATTAGCTTTATATGAAAAAAAATCCATAAAAGACATAATATTACCTGATGATACTTCTAATAAATTAAAATTTTTCATACATCATTCATTATTTTTACAAAAAATATATTTTTTTTTCTCTTCTTCAGCTAATTCAGAATCTATTAATATCCTACCACTATGTTCATCTATAAGAATATTCTTTCTTTGAATAAGATCAGAATATTTTTGTGGAGTAATAGCTAAATAAGATCCAATTGGTATTCCTTTAATAACTTGAGATACAGCTATACCATTATTAACTTTATTTCTTATTTTTTTATAAGTTTTCAATAATTTATTGTCTAGTTTTTTATAAAAAAGTAAAATTTTTTCCAAAAGAATTTTTTCTTCTTTTTTATGATTTGATATAATATTATTCAATTCTTTTTTTTTATGAAAAAAATGTTTCTTTTTATTTTTAAAAAGTTTTTCTTTTTTATTTAAATTATCTTTTTGAATTTGTATTTTAATGTTTAATTCTTTAATTTTTTTCTTTGAAAGTTGTATTTCTAAATATTGATAATCTATTTCTTTATTAATTGAATATAAATCTTTTGAATTTTTTATTTTATTTTTTTGTTTATTATATTTTTTTATTAATAATTCATATGTTTGAATATTATCATTTTGTTGATTAGATTTTTTTTTTAAAGTATCAATTAACATATGAATATTTTTTAAATTATATTTTATATTAAATAATTCTTTTTCTACATCTTTAATCTCTTTAGGAAAATTATCACGAAATTCTTTGATATAATCTATTCTAGAATCTATCAATTGTATATTATACAAAGTTCTTAATATTTTTGTTACTGAAGATGAAGAATTATTAATTTTTTTAACGTTATTTGTCATATTAATAAAAATATTTAATCGGATTAGTATTAATTTTAGATTCATAAACAAAAATAGTAGGAAAACTATTATTTATAAAAGTTTTTAATAATTTTTTATTAAGTTTTTCAGATTTATAATGATCTATATTTACAATTAAAATTTTATTTTCAGATTTAAAAAAATCATGATATTTTAAATCTGAAGTTATGAATACATCAGATTTTTCTTTTATTGCATAATCAATACCAATTTGTCCAGATCCAGTTATAATAGATATTTTTTTAACATTTCTATTTAAAAAATTAGTATGCTGAATGTAAAACAAATTCATTTTTTTTTTCAAAAAAAGTAAAAACTCATATTCACTAATTTCTTTTTTAAGATGTCCTACAAAACCTAATCCTATATAAGGATTAGTATTACTTATACTATAAATTTCATATGCAACTTCTTCATAAGGATGACTTTTAAAAAGAGCTTTTTTTATTTTTTTTAACTTATAATATGGAAATATTACATTTATACAAGTTTCTTTTTCAAAATTAATAACTTCTTTTTTACCTAAAAATGGATTAGAATTTTTATTACCTATGTAACTTCCAAATCCATCAAAATTATAACTACAATTACTATAATTAGAAATATTTCCAGCTCCTGCTTTAAACAAAGAATTTCTAACTTTATTAGCATAATTAACTGGTACATATGTAGATAATTTTTTCATTGTTCCCTTTTTTGGAATAAGTACTTTTTCTCTTTTTATTTTTAATAAATTTGAAATGTATGATGTAGAACCATTCCATACCATATCTAAATTAGTATGAATAACATAAATAGATATGTTATTTTTTATAGATAAAATTATAATTTTTTCTTTTGTACTTTTATAAGTTATACTATTTATAGGTTTAAATATAATAGGATGAAAAGAAATAATCAGATTACATTTTTTATTTATAGATTCGTAAACAACTTTTTCTGTTACATCCAAAGTAATTAATATATTATTTACTTTTTTAAATGAAGATCCTATTATCAATCCAATGTTATCATACTTCTCAGAGTATTCTACAGGAGCTAAATTTTCTAGCTTAGAAATTATATCTTTTATTATCATGTTTTAAAAAATAAAAAAAAATGTTAATAATTTTATTAAAATAAAATCGATTTTTACACAAAAAATATGATCAATAAAAAACCAAAATGGTTAAAAGTTAAATTACCAAAAGGTAAAAAATATAAAATAATAAAAAATTTAGTTGATAGTTACAAATTACATACTGTTTGTCAAAGTGCAGGATGTCCTAATATAGGAGAATGTTGGGGGAAAGGTGTAGCTACTTTTATGATTTTAGGTGATATATGTACAAGATCTTGTAAATTTTGCGGTATAAAAACTGGTAAACCTAACAAATTAGATTTAGAAGAACCAAAAAAAGTAGCTAAATCCATAAAAATATTAAAAATTAAACATGCTGTTTTAACATCTGTAAATAGAGATGACTTGAAAGATTTAGGTATGTCAATATGGATAGATACTATAAATACTATTAGATTTTATATACCTTATGTAACTATAGAAACTTTAATTCCAGATTTTCAAGGACAAAAAGGACTAATAGATAAAATTATTAATGTCAAACCAGAAATTATTTCTCATAACATAGAAACTATTTCAAGATTAACTAAAAAAATTAGAGTACAAGCTAAATATGATAGAAGTTTAAAAGTTTTAAAATACATAAAAAATAAAAATCCAAATATACGTACAAAAACTGGTATAATGTTAGGTTTAGGCGAAAAAAAACAAGAAATAATAGAAACTATAAAAGATATAAAAAAATCTAATGTAGACATTCTAACAATAGGACAATATTTAAGACCTTCTTTACGTCATTATCCAGTTCATTCATTTATTGAACCAGAAAAATTCGAATTTTTTAAAAAATTAGGAATAAATATGGGATTTAAATATGTAGAGAGTGGCCCATTAGTACGATCTTCTTATCATGCAGAAAAACATATAAAATAATTTATTTATTATCTCCAAAAGAATATTTATTTTTTTTTATATCCCATATATTTTGATCAGATAGAAAATCTTTTATATAATTAGAAATACAATTATTATCATTAATATTATAAAGTCTAGAATATATAATTAATTTTTTAATAGGTCTAGTTGTAGCAACGTATAGTAGATTAATATTATCAAAAACTGTTCTTGATAAATATTCATTATATAAATCACGTATATTTTTATTTTCTACTTTTTTTAAAAAAGATTTAATTTCTAAAAAAAATGTATTTAATCCATTATATAAATTAGAATTAATTTTTATCCATATTATTTCTTTTTTGTTTTTATATAAAATTTTCCAATCAGCAAAAGGTAGTATTACAATTGGGAATTGTAACCCTTTTGCTTTATGAATTGTTAATAAATTAATAGAATTTTTTCTATTAGGAAGCACAATTTTTTCTTGATCTTTATATTGTTGCCAATAAATTAAAAAATTATGTATAGAATTTTTTATATGTTTTGTTTTTCTATATACAAAATCTAAAAAAGAATTAATACATAAAAAATTTTTATTAGTTGATAAATTAAAAAAATCTATAATATATTCAGATATTTGATATATAGATTTATTATATAACATTTTTATAGTAGGAACAGTTTTTTTTGATTGAGAAATATTTTTTAAAAAACTATTTATTGGAAGAAAAATTATTTTTGATAAAAAATTATGTATTTTATTTTTTGGTATTTTAATAAATTTAATTTCTAATAATAATATAATTAAACGAAATCTTTTATAATAAGAATTAGGATTAATCATTATATGAAAATAAGTTATAATAATTTGTATTTCAGTATAATTTTTTATTAATAAAGAAAAAGTTGTGTTAACATTAATTTTATTTTGTATTAATTTTTCTGATAGATAGTTAACTTCTTCATTTTTTTTTACAAGCAATGCTATATCGGATAATAAATATTTTTTTTGTAATATTTTAATACTTTTTTTTATTTTATTATATATATAGTCTCTATATTTTTGTTTTTTATTTTCATAAATAAATAAATTTAATTCAACATATCCACCAAAATTTTTAAATATTTTTTGTTTGGAATTTATATAAATATCTTTATAAATAGAATTATTAAAAATTTTAGATATAAATGGATAAAATAAGTTATTAAATTTAACAATCTCTTTGTGACTTCTAAAATTAGTTTTTAAATAATATAATTTTTTTTTATAAAAACTATGAGTATTTATTAAATTAAGAAATTGTTCAGAATCTCCACCTCTCCATCTATAAATAGATTGTTTAGGGTCTCCTACTAAAATAGATAAATCGTTTTCTGATAATGAATTTTCAATTAAAATTTTAATATTTTCCCATTGCAAATATGAAATATCTTGAAATTCATCTATAAAGTAATATTTATATTTATATCCTATTTTTTCATATATTTTAGGAAATGAATTATAAATTTTTTCATAAAGTATTTTATTTAATTCTTCATTAAAAAAAAATTTATTTTTTTTTTTAAAATATTGTAATTCTTTATCAATTTTAAAAATAATTGATAGTAAATTAATATTATCTAAAAATAATTTATTTTCAATATAAAATGATATATTTTTTTTATAAAATTTTTTTACTTCTTTAAATAAAATTATAATTTTATTTATATTTTTATCAAAAATAATGTTGTATGATTTATTGAAATATTTTTTATTATTAAAAATATTTTTTTTATTAATACTATTATTTAATCGTTTTGTAAAAGGATTTATAATAAGATTTTTATTATAAATTTTATTAAAAAATCTTGGTAAATCTTTATATAAAAAAAATTCTTCTTTAATTGAATTACATTTTAAAAATTCAAAAAAAAAATTTCTTTTTTTTTTGAAAAATCTCTCAAAAAGAGATGTTCTTTTTTTTAAAATTTTTTTCAATTCTACTAATTTTTCTATTGAATATTTTTTAATTTCTGTTATATAAAAAAAATTAATTTCATTAATAATTATATAAATAATTTTATATAATTCATTATGAATTTCAAAATTTTTATAATATTTTAATTTTTTTTTAAAAAAATTTACTAAATAATTCATATTATCTTTATTTTTAATATTTTTTAATAAATTTTTAACAAATATTGATGAAAAATAATCTGAATTCATTTCTAATAAATAATTTGGATAAAAAGATCTAACTATACTATATATAAATTTATCTATAGTACTAATATTATTAGAAAATATTTTGAAATTTGAAGTTATCTCCACTAATATTATTTCAGAACGTTTATATAATATTTTTTCTGTAATACCTAAATTTTTTATTATATCATATGCAATAAAAGAATATTTACTACTTATTTTATTTTTTGAAAAATATTCTAGACATTCTAAAATTTTATTTTTTAAATCTTCTGCAGATTTTCTAGTAAAAGTTAAAATTAGTATTTTTTTGTATTCTTTATAGTTATTATTATTCAATAAAATATTTAGATAACTCTTTATTATAAATGAAGTTTTACCTGATCCAGCTGAAGAGTTATATATTTTTAACATTTTTATATATTTAATATAACATTAATTTAAAAAAAATAGTATAATAAGATATAATTCCGTAATTTGTTCGAACCTATTTTAAAATTAATATATCATGTCTAGAAAATTTCCATATGGTGTTATTACAGGAAATGCGGTAATAGAAATATTTGAATATGCTAAGGAAAATCTTTTTTCAATACCAGCTGTAAATGTTGTAGGATCAAATTCAATTAATGCTGCTATGGAAACTGCTGCTTCAATGAATTCACCTATAATAATTCAATTATCTAATGGAGGTGCTATATTTAATGCTGGAAAATCATTAAGCAATATTTCTCAAATAGCCTCTATTAAAGGTTCGATAGCATGTGCTATGCATATACATGAATTAGCTAGATTATATAAAAGTACTGTAATATTACACACAGATCATTGTTATAAAAAAAATTTACAATGGATAGATGGATTAATAAGAGCTAATGAATATTATTATAAAAAATTTGGTAAAACACTATTTAGTTCACATATGTTAGATCTTTCTAAAGAACCATTAGAAGACAATATTAAAATATGTAAAAAATATTTTAATATTATGAACAAATGTCAAATTACAATTGAAGTAGAGTTAGGAGTAACTGGTGGTGAAGAAGACGGAACAGATAATACAAATATAGACAATAAAAAATTATATACTCAACCTGAAGAGGTATCTTATGCATATGATAATTTGGGTAGTATAAGTAAAAATTTTATTATAGCAGCATCATTTGGTAATGTTCACGGTGTATATAAACCTGGGAATGTTATATTACGACCTGAAATATTAGAAAATACACAAAAATATATAAAAAATAAATTTAATACAAAAAAAAACCCAGTATTTTTAGTATTTCATGGAGGATCAGGTTCTTCTGAAGAGGAAATAAAAAAATCTATTAATTATGGAGTTATTAAAATTAATATAGATACAGATTTACAGTATTCATTTACTTGTGGTGTTAGAAATTACATGGAAAAATATAAAGAATATTTAAATAAACAAATAGGTAATCCAACTGGGGAATATGTACCTAATAAAAAATTTTATGATCCTAGAATATGGCTTAGAGAAGGAGAACTTTCATTTAAGATGAAATTACAAAAATATTTTAAATTAATGAATAACGTAAATACTTTATAAAAAGATATGGGATGGTTTTTAAGAAAAAAAAAAAATATATTAACGTCTATTGATGACAGAAGAGATCTACCAAAGGGTCTTTGGTATAGGACACCAAATGGTGAAATAGTAGATATAGAAAAATTAAAAAAGAACTCTTACGTAAGTCCTGAAGAAGGTTACCACGTTAGAATTAACAGTAAAGAGTATTTTAAAATACTTTTTGACTATGGTAAGTTTACAGAAATAAATATTAAAATGTGTAGTAAAGATCCTATAAAATGGAAAGATTATAAAAGATATAAAGATAGAATTAAAGAATCTAAAAAAAAAACTAAATTATATGATGCTATTAGGACAGGAATAGGAAAAATTAATGGATTAAATGTAGTTATTTCTTGTATGGATTTTACTTTTATAGGAGGATCTATGGGATCAGTTGTTGGAGAAAAAATATATAGAGCAACAAAACATTGTATTAAATACAAATTACCATATATTTTAATATCAAAATCAGGTGGAGCTAGAGTTATGGAATCTTCTTTTTCGTTAATGCAAATGGCAAAAACCATAGCAAGTTTGACAAACTTAAAATGTTATAAAATACCTTATATTTCTGTTTTAACAGATCCTACAACTGGAGGAGTACTGGCCTCTTATGCACTTCTAGGAGATATTAATATTGCAGAACCAGGTGCATTAATAGGTTTTGCAGGTCCTAGAGTAATTAAAGAAACAATAGGTAAAAATTTACCAAAAGAATTTCAAACTTCTGAATTTTTAATGAATCATGGATTCATAGATTTAATTTCTCCAAGAACTAAACTTAAAATAAATATATATAAATTACTTATAATGATGATTTAAAAATTCGTTTATTCCCATTCAATTGTGGATGGCGGTTTAGATGAAATATCATATAATACTCTATTAATTCCATTAACTTCATTAATTATTCTGTTAGAAATTTTTTCTAAAAAATTATAAGATAAATGTGTAAAATTAGCTGTCATAAAATCTTTTGTATTTACTACACGTAAAACAGCTGCGTATTCATATGATCTTTTATCACCCATTACTCCTACAGATTTTACTGGTAATAGGACTATAAAAGCCTGTCTTACATTATAATAAATATTGTATTTTATTAATTCTTGAAAAAGTATATTTTCTGCTTTTTTTAATATTGATATTTTTTTTTTATTTATTTTTCCAATAATACGAATACTTAATCCAGGTCCTGGAAATGGATGACGATATAAAATTTCTTTAGGTAAAGATATAATTTCCCCTATTTTTTGTACTTCATCTTTAAATAATTCTTTTAAAGGTTCAATAAGTTTAAATTTGATTGATTTAGGTAACCCACCAACATTATGATGAGATTTTATAGTATTACTAATAAAACTACTATTATTATTATTAGAAGATGATTCTATTACATCTGAATAAATAGTACCCTGAGCTAAAAATTCAACATTTTTAATTTTTTTTGATATTTTTTCAAAAAATAAAATAAATTCTTTTCCTATAATCTTCCTTTTAATTTCTGGATTTTTTACTTTTTTTAATTTTGAAAAAAAATGATTTTTAGCATTTATTAATTTAATATAAAAATTCATTTTTTTACATATTTTCAATATTCTTTTTTTTTCAAAATTAAGAAAAAATCCAGTATCTATAAAAATACATATTAAAGAATTTCCAATAGCTTTATGTATTAAATAAGCTGTTACAAAAGAATCTAATCCACCAGAAAAACCTAATATTACTTTTTTATTAGATACTTTTTTTTTTATCTTATTTATAGAATTTTTTATAAAATTATTTATTACTAAATTTATATTGCATTTACATATCTTAATCAAAAAATTTTTTAATATATTTTTCCCGAAAACAGTATTCTCTACTTCTGGATGAAATTGTACAGCGAAAATTTTTTTTTTTATGTGAGTAATAGCAGCAATATTACAATATGTAGTTTTACCTATAATTTTAAATTCATTTGGAATATATTTAACCTCATCAAAATGACTCATCCATACAATTGATTTTTTAGGTATATCACTAAATAATAAATTTTCAGTATCATTTATGATAAAATTTGATTTTCCATATTCTTTGTATATAGATTTTTTTATTTTACCACCGAAAATTAATGATATTAATTGCATTCCATAACAAATTCCAAGAATTGGAATTTTTAATTTAAAAATTTTACTAGATAATTTTGGAGAATTTTTTTTATAAACAGAAAATGGGCCACCTGACAGTATTATACCTTTAGGTTTTTTTAATAAAATATCATATAGAGATATTGTATAAGGATATAACAATGCATTAACTCCAAAATCTCGTATTCTTCTTGAAATAATTTTGCTATATTGTGATCCAAAATCTAATATTAATATATTTTCTTTACATTTTTCTTCCATTATAATTTTTTAAAAAGATCCAATATCATTTCTAAAATAAATATTGTCAAAATGTATTTTATTTATTTTTTCATAGGCAATTTTTCTAGCATTTTTAATATCTTTATCTAATCCAACTATATTTAAAACTCTACCTGATGTTGTTACCCATTGTTTATTTTTTATACTAGCTCCAGATACATACCAAGGATCTTTTATTAAATTTAATCCAGTAATAATTTTACCAGTTTTATATTCTTCTGGATAACCTTTAGATGATAAAATTACACAACAAGAAAATTTATTATCCCATAAAATATTAAAATTTTTATTTAATAAAGAAGTAGTTAATAATTTTAAAAAACTAGTTTTCATTAATGGCATTAGTGATTGTGTTTCTGGATCACCCATTCTAGTATTGTATTCCAATAAATATACCTTATCTTGAGAATTAAATGGGACTATTAAACCAAAATATAAAAATCCTACAAAAGTTAATTTTTCAGATAATAACCCAGTTAATGTAGCTTCCAGAATATTTTTTTTAAAATACTTATATATAGAATCTGTCATATATGGATTAGGCGTAACAGTACCCATACCTCCAGTATTTAGTCCATTATCATTTTCCCCAGATTTTTTGTAATCTTTTGAAGATAAAAATGGTATAATATTTTTTTTATTAAAAATAGACATAATAGATATTTCAATACCATTAATAAATTCTTCTATAAGTATTTTATTTCCAGAATCTCCAAACTTTTTATCTACCATAATAGTTTTTATAGCATTTTTAGCTTCACTTTTATTATTAGTTATAATTACACCTTTTCCAAGAGCAATACCATTTGGTTTAATAGCCAATGATCCAATATTTTTTTTTTTTTCTATAAAATTAATTGCTTCTTTATAAGAACAAAAAACTTTATATCTAGGATTTGGTATGTTATATTTTTTCATAAAATTCTTTGCAAAAATTCTATTTACTTCTAGTTTTGATGATATAAAATCTGGGCCTATTATACATAAATTGTAAAAATGAAAAACATCTACTATTTTTTTACTTAAAAATATTTCACTACCAACTATTGTTATTGATATATTATTTTTTTTTGCAAATAAAGCTAATTCTAATATTGTATAATTTTTTTCAATATTTTTACCTATTAATGATGTCCCTCCATTACCTGGATAAAAATATAAAATTATATTCTTATCATCTTCTAATAATTTTTTACCAATAGCATGTTCACGTCCCCCACTACCAATTATTAATATTTTCATTATTAATTATTTTTTAATGTTTAAAATATCTTTTACCAGTAAATGCCATAGAAATACCATAATAATCACAAGCTATTATAGACTCTTTATCACGTATAGAACCACCTGGTTGTAATATAGCACTTATTTTTCCGGATTTTGCAGCCTCATCTACTACATCTCTAAAAGGTAAAAAAGCATCTGATACTAATACTAATCCAGTTTTATTTTTTTTAATTGCTTTAATTGCTCTATTAATAGCTTGTTTAGCAGCCCAAATTCTATTAGTTTCTCCTCCAGATATACCTAGTGTTTGTTCTTCTTTTGCTACAACTATAGCATTAGATTTTACGTGTTTTACTACATTTTGAGCAAAAAGTAAAGATTTTATCTCTTTATATGAAAACTTTTTTTTAGTAACTATTTTATATTGATCATTATTATTTAAAAATAAATTAGATTCTTGAACTAACATACCACCATCAACTTGTACATATTCCATTTTATCTGAAACATTATTATTTATTCTAATAATTCTTATATTTTTTTTTTTATTTAAAATTTGTAAAATTTCATTATCATAATTTTTAGTTACTATTACTTCTAAAAAAATTTTGTTAATTTTTTCAGCAACTTTTTTTGATATTGATCTATTCATTGCTATTACACCACCAAAAGATGAAATAGTATCAGAACTATAAGTTTTTTCAAATGCTTCATCAATGTTATTTCCTAAAGCTACACCACATGGTATAGAATGTTTTACAATACAACAACATGGTTTATTAAATTGATTTACAATTTTCCATGCTACATCTATATCTTTAAAATTATTAAAAGATAAATCTTTTCCATGTAATTTAGTACAATTAGACATTGATCCTTTATTTATAGAATTAATATAAAATGAAGCTTTTTGATGCGGATTTTCACCATATCTTAAATTCATTTTTTTTTCATAAGAAAAATTAAAATAAACTGGAAATTTTTCATTTTTAAGGAAAAAATTAGAAATAATAGAATCATAAAATGAAGTAAAGTTGAATACTTTTCCTGCTAATTTTTTTCTTAAATTAATTGTAGTAAAACCATAAGTATCTATTTCATTTATAACTAATTTATAATCTTTTTTATCTATAATAGGAGTTACGTAAAAAAAATTTTTTGCTGCAGCACGAATAATTGATGGCCCACCTATATCAATAAATTTTGTTAAAAAATTATAATTTAAATTAACATTATTATTTAATTCGTTAATTTTTTTTATAAATGGATAACAATTAATTAATACTATATCAATTAAATCAATTTTATTTTTTTTAATAAATTCAATTTCTTTTTTTAAATTACGATTTGTTAAAATTCCACAATAAATATTAGGATGAATACTTTTTATTTTACCATCTAAAATTTCTTTAAATGAAGTTATATCAGAAATATTTATAATAGGGGAAATACCCCCTGATTGTTTAAAATATTTATAAGTACCACCAGTAGATATAATTTTATATTTTTTTTTACTCAAAAAACGTACAAAATCTAATAAATCTTTATCCTTATTATAAGAACTTATTAAAGCTTTTTTCATGAACTGATTAATAAATTTTTTATATAATTTTTTTTATTATATTTAATGATTTAATTAAAATATATGATTCTATAATAGAAATTTTTTTTGATAATGTTTTTATAGTTTCGTATTTATTTATTTTGCATGTTTTTTGCAAAATTATTTCCCCTAAATCTACATTTTTTGTTACAAAATGTACTGTAGCACCTGATATATTATCTTTATTTTTTAAAACTAATCTATGTATTTTTTTACCATACATACCAATTCCACCATATTTTGGTAAAATAGATGGATGTATATTGATAATTTTTCTATTCCATTTTTTACAAAAATTATTATCAAGTATAGAAAGATATCCAGAAAGTACTATAATATTTGGATTATATATAGTTAGTATATTATCAATTTTTTTTGATAAAAATATATTCTTTTTTAAAGAAAAAGTTTTTATATTTTTATTAATTGCGTATTTGATAGCGTCACATTTTCTATCAGATATTACCAAACTTATTATAAACTTAGATAGTTTACCATTATCAATATATTTTATAATATGTTTCATGTTTGTTCCTTTACCAGATACTAGAATTGCTATTTTTTTTTCCATTATCACAATTAATATGATAAATATTTATTTTAAAACAACCTTTTTATTTCCTTTTATTATTTTTCCTAATATAAAATAATTTTCTTTTATATTTTTTAATTCGTTTAAAATTGAATCTAATAATAATAATGGCACTACAATAATCATTCCTACACCCATATTAAATGTTTCCCACATTATTTTATCAGATAAATTACCAATTTTTTGTATAAATTTAAAAATATATGGAATAGAAATATATTTTTTTTTAATCAAAGCTGATAATTTTTCAGGTATAATTCTAGATAAGTTATGTAAAATACCACCTCCAGTAATATGAGCAATTCCATTTATAGAAAATTTTTTTAATAAAATATAAATTTGATCATAATAAATTTTAGTAGGTATTATTAGACTTTCATAAAGAGGTTTATTATCAAAAAATTTTTTATCAAAATCATTTTTAGAAAAAATTTTTCTTATAATAGAAAATCCATTGCTATGAATACCTGTAGAAGGAAACCCTATTATAATATCTTTTTCTTTTATTAACTTCTTACCATTTATCAATTTATTTTTTTCTACTATACCTACACAAAATCCTACTACATCATAATTATTATTATTACTATAAATACCTGGCATTTCAGCAGTTTCCCCGCCTATAAAACATATATTATATTTTTTACAAGTATACGCGATGCCTTGTATTATTTGTTCTATAATTTTATCATATATATTATTACATGACAAATAATCTAGAAAAAATAATGGCTGTGCACCGTGACATAAAATATCATTTATACACATTGCAAAGCAATCTATACCAATTATTTTATATTTTTTATAATTAATCAACAAGCAAATTTTTGTTCCTACCCCATCAGTACTTGAAACTAAAACTGGTTTTTTAAATTTATGTTTGTACATTTTATAAAATCCAGAAAAAAGGTCTATATCATTAAATGAATTTTTATTATAAGTTTTTTTTATAATATTATTAATTTTATATAATACTTTTTTTTCATTTTCTTTCATAATTTATTTTATTAAATAATTAATATTACAAATTAAATAGGATAACTACCAGTAAAGCATCCAAAACAATAATTTTTACCCCCCAAAATATCTATTAAACTTTTCATACTAAGAAATTCCAAACTATCTACGTCTAAAATTCTTATCATATCAATTTTATCAATATTTTTATATGAAAAAAGTTCTTTTTTACATGGGGTGTCTACACCTAAATGACATGGTGCTATTATTCTTGGAGAGGCACTCCTAAAATGTATTTCTTTTGCACCTGATTTTCTTAAAATATGTACCATTCTTATACTAGTTGTACCACGTACAATAGAATCATCTATAATTATAATTCGTTTATTTTTAATTTCATTTAATATAGGATTTAATTTTAAGTTAACAATTTTTTCCCTGTCTTTTTTATTAGGTAATATGAAAGATCTTCCAATATATTTATTTTTAATTAATATTGGTTTGAATGGTATTCCAGAAACTTTAGAATATCCTATAGCAGCAGGTACACCTGAATCTGGGACACCTATTACAACATCAGCTTTTACAGGATATTGCTCATATAATTTTTCTCCGCTTTTTTCACGAATTTTGTAAACATTTATATTTTCAATTGAAGAATCAGGACGAGAAAAATATATATATTCAAAAGAGCATATTCTTTTTTTTGTATATTTTTGAGGTATTATAAAATGATAATTTATAGATTGTTTATCTACTATAATCATTTCTCCAGGAAATAAATCTCTAATATAAATTCCACCTATAGAATCTATTCCACAAGTTTCAGAACTAAAAATATAAGTTTTTTCATTTAATAATCCATAACATAATGGTCGTATACCATTTGGATCTCTAAATGCTGCAATTTTATGTTTAGTTAATACTATTACGGAATAAGCTCCTTTAATTTTTTTTGTTGTTTTTTTTATAGCTATTTCTAAATTATTATCAAATTCTAATAAAAATTTTTGTATTAGTCGTAAAATAACTTCTGAATCTGAAAATTCAGAAATAAAATTTACTCCACTAGATTCTAAATCTTTTCTAATATATTTAGCATTAGTTAAATTACCATTATGAACAATAGAAATTGTACTTCTACCTAGATTATCTTCTCCAAAAAACGGCTGAATATTCTTTTTACTTTGTCCTCCTGTAGTTGAATATCTTGTATGTCCAATAACAGCATTCCCACGATAACATTCAGAATTTGATGATAAATTTCTAAAAAAATCCAATATTAATCCTTCATTTTTATAAGATAAAATAAATTCATCTCTTAAAATAGAAAAACCGCAAGCTTCTTGTCCTCTATGTTGTAATGCAAATAGACCAAATTGAATTAAAGAGAATGTATCTATTTTGATAGTGGAATAAACACCAAAAATACCACATTCATCATGAAATTTATCAAAATATTTTATATAACTAGTTGGATACATTAGGAAAAAAAGACTATTCTTTATTTAATCTTTCTAAAACTTCGGTATATATATTCAATATTTCTTTTTTATTTATCATATTTTTTCTAAACGGATCTTTATCTAATTTTTTCATAGTTATTTTATCCCATAAACGACATGTATCAGGACTTATTTCATCAGATAAAAATATTTCGTTTTTATAATTTTTCCCAAATTCTACTTTAAAATCTGCCAATATAATATTTTTTTTATAAAAATATTTATTAAGATAGTTATTTATATTATTAATAATTTTATAAATAATATTTAATTCATTATAAGATGATATACCTAAAAATACTGCATGATTATCATTAATAAATGGATCTTTTAATTTATCATTTTTATAAAATATTTCTGTTATTTGATTAGTAATTTTTGTTCCTTCTTTTATTTTTAAACGTTTAGACAAACTCCCACATATAAAGTTTCTAACAACAAATTCTATAGGTATCATTTTTAATTTATGACAAAGCTGTTCTCTTTTATTAATTTTTTTAATAAAATGAGTTTTTATCCCACA
The DNA here is from genome assembly GCF_014251975.1 of Blattabacterium cuenoti. Classification (GTDB taxonomy): domain Bacteria; phylum Bacteroidota; class Bacteroidia; order Flavobacteriales; family Blattabacteriaceae; genus Blattabacterium; species Blattabacterium cuenoti_AM. The sequence goes on along the minus strand of NZ_CP059204.1, from coordinate 126,463 downwards.
AGAATTCAAAAATTTAAATATACATGAATTTATTTCATTATTTAATACTCCTTTGTATGAAATTAATTCATTTTTTTTACCATTAAAAGAAGTAATATTATCTTTATAATGAATAATTACTTCAAAATTATTTTTAGTATTATATATTTTTTTAGTTTTTCCTTCCGATAAAAGATCTGTTTTATTCATAAATTTTTTTCTATTTTTTGTATTAATTTTGTTCTAGTTTTTTCTTTAAATTTAAATAGTAGTTTTTTTATTTTATCATATTTTATAGATAAAATTCTAATAGCTAACAAGGCAGCATTGTAAGAATTATTAATACCAACTGTAGCTACAGGAACCCCTTTAGGCATTTGAATCATTGAAAATAAAGAATCTTGTCCAGATAGAGGATTAGGATAATTATATATAGGTACACCTATAACAGGTAAATATGTATGAGATGATATTATACCTGGTAAATGAGCAGACAAACCTGCTCCTGCAATAATTACATCTACTTTTTTTATCTCTATTTTTTGTATAGTTTTTAATAAAACATCTGGGAGTCTATGTGCAGAAATAATATAATATATATATAATATATTTAACTCTTTTAATAAATCTTCAGCATTTTTCATTAATTTTCTGTCGGACATACTCCCACAAAATATAGCTATTTTCATATAATAATTTATATTTAATATTAAAGTTATAAAAAATACTTAACTGAATTTTTAAAAATAGGATATTCACATACATCAGGAATATTTTTCAATAATTGATTATCGAAACATCGTTCTGGATGCGTCATCATACCATATATTTTACCATTATTACTTAACACACCTTCTATTGAATATGAAGATCCATTAGGATTATAAATTCTATTTAAACTGGGATTTCCATTACGATCTACATATTGTGATGCTATTTGATTTTTTTTAAAAAGCGTTTTTATAGTTTTTTTATTAGCGTAAAATTTACCTTCTCCATGGGATATTGGTAGTATATAGATTTTATTTTTCATACCATTTAACCATGGAGATTTATCTGAAATTATTTTTATATAAACACATTGAGAAATATGTTTTTTTATTTTGTTATACATAATAGTAGGAGAATAAGAATTTCTTAAACAAATTTTACCATATGGTAATAATCCAGATTTAATTAAACCTTGAAATCCATTACAAATGCCTAAAATTAATCCATCATTTTTAATAAAACGTTCAATTGCATCTTTAATATAAGAATTGTGTAATACAGATACAATAAATTTAGCGGCACCATCTGGTTCATCTCCATAACTAAAACCACCACAAAACATAATAATTTGTACAGAATTTATATATTTTGTAAATAAATTTATAGATTCTGTTATATTTTTATTATTCATATTATTAAAAACAAAAGTATTTATTCTTGCACCCTCTTTTTTAAATACTCTAATAGATTCAAATTCTCCATTTGTACCTGGAAAAATTGGGATAAAAACACGTGGTGCAGCCTTTTTTGTTGAAAAAACATGTTTATATTTTTTTACAATTTTATTATTTTTTTTTTGTAAAAAAAATAAATTTTTACATGATCCTAAATTATAATTATTACTTTTTTTTTCATTTCTAGAATAAATATGTTTTAATGGAGTATTTAACCATTTATAAACAGATTTTTCTATACTAATAGATACTTTATTAAATATTATATATTTTTTTTGTATCACCTCACCAAGTAGTATAAAATCATTAGATAGAGTAGAATTAGATTCTACTATAATAGATCCTATTTTTATCTCAAACAAACTTCCGTTAAAGTTTATATCTGCACCCAAAAAATTTCCGAATGACATTTTTGCTATAGCTACAGATATACCTCCATCTTTTATTGTTTTTGCTGAAACAATTTTACCACTACGAATACCATCATATATTTGATTATAAACATTTTTAATGGATTTAAAATTGGGAATTTCATTTTTTAATGGACTATGATTATATAAATAAATTTTATTACCTACTTTTTTAAATTCAGGAGAAATTATATTAGAAGATACATTAGTAGAAATACCAAATGCAATTAAAGTAGGAGGAACATGTAAATTTTTATATGTACCTGACATAGAGTCTTTACCCCCAATGCATGCTAAACCTAAAGACATTTGTGCGTGATATGCTCCTAATAAAGATGAAAAAGGTACACCCCATTTTTTGGGATCATTTCCTAATTTTTTATAATATTCTTGAAAACTAAAATAAATATTTTTATAATCTCCACCCATTGATACAATTTTAGATATACATTCTACTATAGAATAAGCTCCACCATGAAATGGACTCCAAATTGAAACTTCAGGATGATATCCCCAAGATACTATACTAACAGTATTTGTACTACCATTAAAAACAGGTATCTTTTGTACACTTCCTTCAGTAGGTGTCATTTGATATCTACCTCCAAAAGGCATCAATACTGTAGTACCACCAACTGTGCTATCAAACATTTCTGACAAACTAATTTGAGAAGAAATATTTAAATTTGAAAGATTATTAAGAAAGTTTCTTTCGTTAAAAAATATTTTTTTTGATTTTTTAAATGGAGAAATATAAACAGGAGATTCTACGATAACTTTATTCTTTTTTTTAGTACCTCTCGTGTTTAAAAACTTACTTTTTATATTAAAACATACTTTTTTCTTATAAAAAAAAATAATTTTTTTATTATCAGTAATTTTAGCAATAGGGACAGAAATAATGTTTTCTTTGTTAGATAAGTTTATAAATTTTTTTACATTCTTTGGGTCTAATATTACAATCATACGTTCTTGTGATTCAGATAAAGCTATATCTAAAGGTGTTAAAATTTCATTGCTTTTTATAGGTATTTTATCTAAATGTACTATAATACTATCATGTATTTCTGATAAAGCTACTGCAGCTCCACCTGCACCTAAATCATTACATTTTTTTATTAAAAAAGAAACTTCTTTTTTTCTAAAAAATCTTTGTATTTTTCTTTCTATTAATGGATTACCAATTGATTGAGAATTTTTTATATTACATTTTTCATTATCTATAATTTTAGATGAATTAGTAGCCCCATCTACCCCATCTTTACCTGTTAAACCACCTATTAACAATACAATATCTCCATTTTTTGGATCTTCATATTTAACAAATGTTTTAGGTGCAGCACCTACTACTACCCCAACTTCCATTCTTTTTGCTTGATATCCTTTATTATAAATTTCATTAATATGTGTAGTTGCTATACCTATTTGATTGCCATATGAACTATATCCACAAGCAGATTCGAAACATATTTTTTCTTGTGATAATTTTCCATTAATTATTTTTGATTTTTTGGGATTTGCTGATCCACTTATTCTAATACCTTGAAATACATATGATCTACAAGATAATGGATCTCTAATTGCACCACCTATGCAAGTATAAGCACCATTAAATGGATCAATTTCTGTAGGGAAATTGTGAGTTTCATTTTTGAAAAATAAATACCATTTTTCTTTTTTTAAGGAATTTTTATAAACTACATCTGTAGTTATAATAGATGCATTATTTTCATAAGATAAGACATAGTGTTTTAATTTTCCTTTTTTATATAATACTTTAGAAGGTAGTTTAGATAGATCCATTAATGTAATAGGATTATTTGATTGTTTTATAAAATTTTTATCTTTTAAATATCTTGTAAAAATTTTTTTATAAATACTTTTTAAATATCCTTTAAAAGAAATATTAATTAGTTGAGTATAAAAAGTAGTATGTCTACAATGATCTGACCAAAAAGCATCTAATATTTTTAATTCTAATTTTGTGGGATTTTTTTTTTCTTTATTGAAGTATTTTTTAATAAAAATAAGATCATTTATGCTAATTGATAAATTACACTCTTTATGAATTTTTTTTATTTTTTTTATTGAAAAACTATTAAATTTTTTTATAGTAGAAAAATATTTTGTGTTAACATTTTTATTTTTTATTACTTTTTTTATAACATTTTCTTCATTATCCCAATGTTTCCAATTAAAATCCAAAAATAAATATGGGAAACATTTATTAATGTAGTTAATATTCTTATTTGAAGTACTACCAATAAATTCAATTAATGATCTAGTTTTAACAATAACATTAGAATTAGGATCTAATATTTTTATACATTGCATAGCTGCAATAGTACGATCATTATTCTTTTTAGATATATATTCGAAACATGGATTTATAGTAGTTTTTTTATAAAAAAACTTGTCTATTACTGGATCAATAAGAAATTTTTTAATACATTCATAAAGTAGTTTTTTATTTATTTCAAAAAAATCATAAACATGATACAATTTTATTTTTATAGATGATTTTTTTAATTCCTGATATAATAATAAATCTACATCAGGAAATGTATTTTTTAAAATATAAATTCTAAAATGTCTTTTTTTTAAGAAATCCATTTTTTGTTATATTATAATATTTTTAAAACAATAAGACTAAAACTTTTTAAAATTTTTAAATAATTATATTCGTTTTATATATTTAGTGCTAAAATCAATTAAATTATAATATTTATTTAATATTGGATTAACTTTTTTATTAATAAACTCTAATGTTTGTTCTGATGAATACCCAGTAAAATTATTTGGATCAAGTACTTTATTTATTTCTTTTTTATCAATTGGTATATTTTTATCTTGTATTATTCTATTTATAAAATCATTATTTTCACCTTTTAATTTTATTTTTTCATTGGATCGCATAGAATGTACTCTTATTCTTTCATGAATTTTTTGACGATTATATCCTTTTTTTACACTTTCTATTATTAAATATTCAGTAATAAAAAAAGGTAGTTCTTTTTCTATATTTTTTGCTATTATTTTTGGGTATATTAGTACTTTATCTAAAATATCATTCCAAATTGATAAAATAGAATCTACAGATAAAAATGATTGTCCAATTACTATCCTCCTATTGGCAGAATCATCCAATGTACGTTCTAACCATTGAGTAGAAGCTACAAAATATGAACTATTAGATACAGAAATAACATATTTTGCCAAAGAGGCTATTCGTTCACATTGTATTGGATTACGCTTATAAGCCATAGCGCTAGATCCAATTTGTTCTTTTTCATTAAAAGATTCTTCTATTTCTCCAAGATTTTGTAATAAACGTATATCATTACTAAATTTATGAGAAGATTGAGATATATTTGACAACAAATTTAATATTTGACAATCTATTTTTCTATCATAAGTTTGACCTGTAACAAAAAAAATATTTTTAAATCCAAATTTACTAGCAATTTTTTTTTCTAAAGTCTTTAATTTGTTTAAATTACCATTAAATAAATCCTTAAAACTAGCTGCTGTTCCTACAGTACCTTTAACACCTCTAAAAGAAATATTTTTTGTTCTAAATTCTAATTCTTCTAGATCAAAAATTAAACTTTGTAACCATAATGTAGCTCTTTTACCAACTGTTGTTAATTGAGCAGGTTGATAATGTGTATAAGCTAGAGTAGGTAAATTGTAATATTCTAAAGAAAAATTTCTAAGCCTAAATATAACATTTATTATTTTTTTTAATAAAATATTTAAACCGTCTTTAATAATAATAATATCTGTATTATCTCCTAAAAAAGCACTCGTTACTCCTAAATGTAAAATAGGTTTAGCTTTGTTAGCTAATTCACAAAATGCATATAAATGTGCCATAACATCGTGTCTAAATTTTTTTTCAAAAAATGTTATTCTTTTCCAATTAAAATTATATAAATTATCTTTTATATCATTTATTTGTTCATCAGTTATATTTATTCCTAGTTCTTTTTGTATTTTTGCTAAATAGTACCATAACTTTCTCCATAATAAAAATTTATTATTTGGAGAAAAATTGTATAACATTTCTTTACTACCATAACGTTCTACTAAAGGGTTTTGATATTTTTTTAAATTCACAAAATAATATTTTTAAAAAATAAAGATTTACATTTAATAATATTTTGATTTCTTTCTGTACCTACTGAAATTAAAGGTATTTTTAAATCTAAATAGTTTTCTATAAAATTAATATACTTTTTACAATTTTTAGGTAATTCATTATATTTTTTAATATTAGATATTTTTTTGTTCCAACCAGGAAATTTTTTCCAAATACATTCTATTTTTTTACTATATATATCAGAAGGGTAATAATTAATAATATTTCCATTTATTTTATATTTTATACATACTTTAATAGATTCTAAAATACTTAATACATCTAATTTTGTAATAATTAAATAATTTATCCCATTAATACAACAAGAATATTTAAGAGCTACTAAATCTAGCCATCCACATCTTCTAGGTCTTTTTGTAGTTGATCCATATTCATTACCTTTTTTTCGTATTTTATTAGATAAATTATCCTCAATTATTTCTGTTGGGAAAGGGCCGTTACCAACTCTTGTACAATAGGATTTTGCTATTCCTAAAAAATTTTTTAAAAAATTTGGCGGGATACCAGTTCCAATACAAACACCACCTGTAAATGAAGAAGATGATGTAACATACGGATATGTACCATAATCTACATCTAATAAAGTAGCTTGAGCACCTTCAAAAAGTATTCTTTTTTTTTTTTTAAAAGCATTATGAATTTCATATACAGCATCTATTGCTCTATTAGTTAAGTATTTAGCGTATTCCATGTATTTTTCATAAACATAGTTAAACGAAATTTTTGGTTTTTTATAAATTTTTACAAAAATTTTATTTTTTAAATAAATATTGTATTTCAATTTTTTGTAGAATATTTTTGGATTCAATAAATCTGAAATTCTAATTCCAATTCTAGCTATTTTATCTTCATAAGTAGGCCCAACACCACAATGAGTAGTTCCAATAGAATTTTTACCTAAAAATTCTTCTTTATACTTATCTAATAAACGATGGTATGGTAAAGTTACATGTGCTCTTTTTGATAAAAAAATTCTTGTAGTATCAATGCCTATAGATTGTAATTTTTTAATTTCTTTAATTAAATATTTTGGATCTACAACTACACCGGGACCAATTAAACATTTAACATTAGGATATACTACACCAGAAGGTATTAAATGTAGTATGAAATAACTATTTTTAATATGTATAGAATGACCTGAATTATTTCCACCTTGGTATCGTATAACATAATCTGAATTTTTAGAAAGTAAATTTGTTATTTTCCCTTTTCCCTCATCTCCCCATTGAAGACCTACAATAACATTAGAAGGCATGATTTATTTTTTTAACTTTTAAAACAAATTTAAAAGTTATAGATATATAAAAAAATATTTTTATTTAAGTTTTATTTAAATGTATATAAGCTAATTTTGTTGCCATTCTTCCTCTAGGTGTTCTAATCAAATATCCTTCCTGCATAAGAAATGGTTCATAGACTTCTTCTATAGTATCTGATTTTTCATTAACTGCAGTAGCGATGGTATTAATACCTACTGGTCCACCTTTAAAATTTTCAATAATTAATAAAAGTATTTTATTATCCATTTCATTTAATCCATGTTGATCAACATTTAAAGCTTTTAAAGCTAAATTACATATTTTTACATCTATTATTCCATTTCCTTTAACTTGAGCAAAATCTCTTATTCTACGAAGCAAAGAATTAGCTATTCTAGGTGTACCTCTACTTCTACTAGCTATTTCTAATGTAGCTTTTTCTGTAATTGGTATTTTTAATAATTTAGAATTTCTATATATTATATTTTTTAATATCTTTTTTTTATAATAATTAAATCTAAAATTTATACCAAATCTAGATATCATAGGGTTGGTAAGTAATCCAGATCTTGTAGTAGCTCCTATTAAAGTAAAAGGAGATAAGTTTATTCGTACTGACTTAGCATTAGGACCAGTATCTATAATAATATCTATTTTATAATTTTCCATAGCAGAATATAAATATTCTTCTACAATAGGCGGTAATCTATGTATTTCATCAATAAAAATAACATCATTTTTTTTTAAATGTATTAATAATCCTGCTAAATCACCAGGTTTATCTAAAATAGATCCAGAAGTAATAGTTAAATTAACATTTAATTCATAAGCTATAATATTTGCTAAAGTTGTTTTACCTAATCCAGGCGGTCCATGTAATAAAACATGATCTAAAGATTCTTTTCTTTTTTTAGTAGCTTTAATAAAAATTTTTAGAGGATCTAAAATATCATTTTGTCCAATAAAATCATTTATTTTTTTTGGATTTAATGCTTTATTTAAACGTAATAATGACATATAAATTGTAAAATATACTATTATAATATTCTTAATAAAAAAAATTAATAAATGTGTTAATTTATTAAATAAAAAATAAGTATACTTTTAATATTTATATATTATATACTTTTTCAACATCAGCTATTACATCATTTTTTTTCATATTAATCAATCGTACACCTTGTGTAGTTCTTCCCATAACTCTTATTTCTGATACAGGAATACGTATTATTACACCTGATTTTTTAATAATCATTAAATCGTCTTTATCTGTAACATATTTTACAAAAATTAACCCTCCTGTTTTTTTTGTTATATTTATTGTTTTAATCCCTTTACCTCCACGATTAGTAACTCTATAATTTTTAAAATTAGATCTTTTACCAAATCCTTTTTCTGAAACTACTAACAATTGTCCTTGTTCTAAATTATTTTCTTCTACACAAATCATACCAATAACTTCATCATTTTTAATTGTAGAATTAATTGCTATAACACCAGAAGAGTTTCTACCTGTTTTTCTAACTTTTTTCTCTAAAAAACGTATTACTCTACCACTTTTTAAAGCTATAAAAATATGATTATTAACTTTAGTTAGTAGTGCTTCTAGTAAAGAATCTCCTTCTCTTATCACTATTGCATTAATTCCATATTTCCTAGGACGTGAATAATGTTCTAATGAAGTTTTTTTAATGATACCCTTTTTAGTAACCATTATAACTGAATAATCTTTAATATATTTTATATTTCTTATATTTTCTGCCAAAATATATGCATTTACTTTATCATATGTATTAATATTAATTATATTTTGAATCGCTCTTCCTTTAGATATTTTTGATCCTTCTGGTATTTCATATACTCTTAACCAAAAACATTTACCTTTTTTTGTAAATAAAAGTAAATGTTGATGATTAGTAGCTACTAATAAATGTTTAAAATAATCTGATTCTTTTGATACAATAGCACCTCTATTCCCTACTCCACCTCTACCTTGAAGTTTGTATTCCGATAAAGATGTTCTTTTAATGTAACCTACATTAGAGATTGTTAAAACAACTTGTTTATTTTCAATTAAGTCTTCTATATTAAATTCATTACCGTAATAATCTATTTTTGTTCTTCTAATATCATTATATTTATTTTTAATATTTATCAATTCTTCTTTTATTATTTTTGTTCTTATTGAATTATCAACTAAAACTTTTTCCAAAAATTTAATTTTTTTAGATAAAAAAATATGTTCTTTTCTTATTTTATCTTGTTCTAAAGATGTCAAATTTTGTAAACGAAGATCTAATATATATTTAGATTGGTTTTCAGATATATTAAATTTATTTATTAATTGATAATTAGCATGATCTTTATTTTTTGATTTTTTAATTAAATTTATTATAATTTTTATATCATCTAATGTTTTTAAAAACCCTTCCAAAATATGAACTCTAAATTTATATTTATCTCTATCATATTTAGTACGTTTAATAATTATTTCGTTTCTATGATCTAAAAATTTTTGTATAACATATTTTAAATTTAATTGTACAGGCATACCATTTGAAAGTGCTATCATGTTAACATTAAAATAATTTTGTAATTGTGTATATTTAAATAATTTATTTAATAATACATTATGATTAGTATTTTGTTTTAGAATGTATACAATACGTAATCCTTTTCTATCTGATTCATCTCTAATTTGATAAATACCTTCTATCTTACCTTCTTTTACTAATCCTACTGTTTTTGATATCATTTCAGATTTATTAACTTGATAAGGTATTTCATCTACTATAATACATTGTCTCCCATTAATTTTTTCTAAATGAGTTTTTGCACGTAATACAATACGGCCCTTACCAGTTTTAAAATAATCTTTAACACCTTTATATCCATAAATAATACCCCCAGTTGGAAAATCGGGAGCTTTAATATATTTCATAATTTCATCTATAGATAAACTATTATTACTATCTATATATGCACATATAGCATCTATTGTTTCTTTTATATTATGAGGAGGTATATTAGTAGCCATACCTACTGCAATTCCAGAAGAACCATTAATTAAAATATTAGGTATACGTGTAGGAAGTACTGTAGGTTCCTTTAATGTATCATCAAAATTAAATTTCATATCTACTGTATTTTTTTTAATATCTAATAACATTTCTTCAGATATTTTTTTCATTTTAACTTCTGTATACCGCATAGCTGCAGGGGGATCAGCATCTAAAGAACCAAAATTTCCTTGTCCATCTATTAAAGGGTAACGAAATATCCATTTTTGTGCCATACGTACCATAGTATCATATACAGAAACATCTCCATGTGGATGAAATTTACCTAAGACTTCACCTACAATTCTTGCAGATTTTTTGTACGAACTATTTGAAAAAATACCTAATTTATACATTCCATAAAGTACTCTTCTATGTACAGGTTTTAACCCATCTCTAATATCAGGTAGAGCCCTAGAAATAATAACAGACATTGAATAATCTATATAAGATGATTTCATTTCATCTTCTATATTTATTAATATAATTTTTTTTTTTTCACACATTTTTTTTAAAATTAGTAATTTATATTAATTAATTAAATATTTAAAATCTATGTAATAAACTATTTTTTATTATATTAAAAGATACTTCACAATTATAAGAACATACTCCTATTTTATTTAATAATGAAAAATAAATATTATTATTTTCATTTTTTTTATCATATTTAATAATTGAATAAATAATTTCAATTTCTGAATTAGAAAATATTTTATTTATTGAATATAAATCAGATAAAAAAAATTTAATTTCATTATAATCTTTTTTAGATAATCCATTTTTTTCTAACGATATCCATGATTCATAAATCATTCCTAATGCTATAGCTATACCATGTGAAATTTTTTTTTTATTCATTAAGTAACTTTCTAATGCATGTCCTATAGTGTGCCCAAAATTTAAAATTTTTCTTAATCCATTTTCTTTTGGATCTTTATTAACTATTTTTTGTTTTATAATAATAGATTTATATATTAAATAATTAGCTATCTCTACATTATCATTTTGTATGTATAAATATTTATTTTTCATTTCATTCCAGTAATTTTTATCTGCTATTAATCCATGTTTAAACATTTCTGCAATTCCAGAAAAAATTTCATATTTAGATAATGTTTTTAAAAAATTTGTATCAATAATTAACATATCTGGTACATTAAAAGATCCTATTACATTTTTTATATAATTTAAATTAACTCCATTTTTATATCCTATAGATGCATCTACCATACCCAAAAGAGTAGTTGGTATATTTATAAAACGTATACCTCTTTTAAATATCGATGCAACAAAGCCACCAATATCAGTAACTACACCACCTCCTAAATTTAGGATTAAACTTTTTCTATTACCTTTTAATTCTTCTAATTTTTTAAATATTTCTATGCATGTATAAATATTTTTTTTTTTTTCTCCAGATTTTATTTCAATAATATTGGATTTTTTTAAAAAATCAATTTTATCATAAAGAATTGGTAAACAGTGTATTTTTGTATAATTATCCAATAAAATAAATACATTATTTATAGTATCTATATTATTTAATAAATAATGTTTTAATTTTTTATATGCTACTTTATCGAAAAAAATTATGTTTTCAATTTGATTCATTATATATTATATTGATTATAAATTAATTAGTAAAATAAAATATTCTATATAACCAAAAAATCATAAAAATTAAACCTATAATTAAAAAAAATATATTAGGGATCCATCCTAAAATATCGATAAATTTGAGTAAATAATCCATAAATGTAACTTATGTTTGTTATAAAAAATATAATATTCTTTTGAAAATTCATTTTTTTTCAATATAAAAAAAATAAAAAGTGAAAGCATTTAAATTGTGGCAGATTATTCAACATTTATTTAACCCAAGATGGATTTTTCTATATTTCGGTAATACAGCATTATTAATTCTTATATCTATTGTTTTTGCAGAAACTGGATTTTTTATTGGATTTTTTTTACCTGGAGATTCTTTATTATTTACTGCTGGTATCTTTGGAGAAGATTTATGTAAAAACTTTTATAATGTACCTTTTTTTATAATTATTTTGATTGTTGCACTATCTGCAATTTTAGGTAATATACAAGGATATTGGTTAGGATATAAATCTGGAAAATTATTATATAAAAAAAAAGATTCATTTTTTTTTAAAAAAAAACATTTTATTATGGCAAGACTTTTTTATAAAAAGTATAACACAACAGCATTAATTTTAAGCCGATTCCTACCAATATTTAGAACATTTGCTCCTATAGTAGCGGGAGCAATACGTATAAATTTTAAAAAATTTATGATATATAACATAATTGGTGCTTTAATATGGACATTTTCTATTATGTCAGCAGGACATTATTTAGATAAAAGTATTCCTGAATTAAAAAATCATTTGGAATGGATAATTTTATTAATAATTTTTATTACTACTTTACCTATAATATTAAAATTATGGAAAAAATGAATTAAAGTTTATTAAAGCTTTTTTATTCTTTTAAAAAGAAAAAAATTTTTTATTATAGAAATACATTGATTTTTCATTATACCAGATATATATATAGTTTTAGGATGTAATTTAATACCATTGTATAAAAAGCTTTTATTATTATCAATAGCTGAAGCACCACAAACAATTTTACCTATTTTTGACCAAAATAATGCTCCAGCGCACATTATACAAGGTTCTAGGGTAACATACATAGTACATTTTCTTATGTACTTTACCCCTAAATATTTAGTAGCTGAACTTATAGCTAAAATTTCAGCATGTGCTATACTATTATTCATTGTTTCAGTTAGATTGTGAGTTTTTGCTATTATTATATTTTTATATGTTATTACAGCACCAATAGGTACTTCATTTTTTTTAAAAGCAATAATTGCTTCTTTCAAAGCAATTTTCATAAAAAACTCATATTTATAACTCATTAATTATATATATCTATTTTTTTTCTTCTTTTTCTATATTTTTATTTACTTCTTCTTGAGAAGTAATTTTATTAGATCTAGAAGTTTTTACACTAGCTATTAAAGTATCATCGGGATTCAAAATTTTATATTTTTCATTTTTTAAATTTACTGAATATATACGATCACCTATATCTAGGTGACTAATATTTAATTCAATATAATTTGGTATATTACGTACTAATGCCTTTATTTTTAATTTTTTTATAGGAGAATAATATTCTCCACCCTTAGTTACTCCTATTGGTCTACCAAAAAATTTTATAGGTATTTCTAATATAATTGGTATTAATTCGTTAATTTTATAAAAGTCTACATGCAGTATGTTATTATTAACAGGATTTAATTGTATTTCTTTTTTTATAGCTTTTATATTATTATTTTTTCCTTCTATATTTATAATAAATCCAAAAACTTCTTTTCTATATAATATTTTTTGTAAGTTATTTTTTAATGTAAAAAAAGGTATATTTATATTCTTACAGTATACAATACATGGAATATAATTATTTGATCTAATAGAACTAATATATTTTTTACCAATATTCCTTTTTTTACCATATATAGTTATATATTTCATATAATAAACTTGTTACTAATTGATTCATTTTTTTGAACTGATTGCATAACTTCTGCAAAAAGATAAGAACAAGATAATACTTTAATTTTAGATATTTTTTTTTTCAATGGGATAGTATCTGTAACTACTAATTCTTCTAAAGAAGAAGATTCTATATTTTTATATGAATTACCTGATAAAACTGGATGAGTAGCTATAGCTCTAACACTTTTAGCACCCTTTTTTTTTATCAAATTTGCAGCTTCTGTTAAAGTTCCAGCTGTATCTACCATATCATCTATTAAAATTATATTTTTTGATTTAACATTACCTATTAAATTCATAAATTCTATTTCATTTGCCTTTTTTCTTTCTTTATAACAAATTACTACGTCAGTCCCTAAATATCCAGCATAACTTCTAGCTCTTTTAGCACCACCCATATCTGGAGATGCTATAGTTAATTTATTAATATTTAAGTTATTTTTTATATAATTAATAAATATTCTAGATGCATATAAATGATCTACAGGTATGTCAAAAAATCCTTGAATTTGATCTGAATGTAAATCCATAGTCATTACTCTATCTGCACCTGCTGCTACTATTAAATTTGCAATTAATTTTGCAGCAATAGGTGTTCTAGGTAAAGCTTTATGATCTTGTCTAGCCCATCCAAAATATGGTATTACCAGTGTTATACTATAAGCTGATGCACGTTTTGCTGTATCACATATTAATAATAATTCCATAATATTATCTACTGGAGGAAATGTAGATCCTATAATAAATACTTTATATCCTCGTACAGATTTTACTAAACGTGGTGAATATTCACCGTCACTAAACTCTAAAAAATCAACTTTTCCTAGAGATTCTCCATAGTGATAAGCTATATCTTTTGATAATTTCATACCACTTCTTGTTGAAAAAAATAGTAATTTTTTATTCATATTTTAATTTTTTTTTATGCAAAAATACTTTTTAATTAAATTAAACAAATAATTATTTCATTATTTATGAAGCAGTATATAAATCTATTAGAAAAAGTTTTAAAACATGGTATAAATAAAGAAGATAGAACCGGTATAGGTACTATTAGCATTTTTGGACATAAAATGAGATTTAATTTGAAAGAAGGATTTCCCCTTTTAACAACTAAAAAACTAAATATACGATCTATTATATATGAATTATTATGGTTCCTTAAAGGAGATACTAATGTAAGATATTTAAAAGAAAAAAAAGTAAATATTTGGAATAAATGGGCTGATGAAAAAGGCAATCTTGGACCAATATATGGTAAACAATGGAGAAATTGGCCATCTTATTTAGATAATGTATATATCGATCAAATTAGTAATATTATACAGGATATTAAATCTAATCCAAATTCAAGAAGATTAATAGTTTCTTCATGGAATGTTGGAATGATAAAAGAAATGCATTTGCCTCCATGTCATATAATTTTTCAAGTATATGTTATTAACAAAAAAATATCATTATTAGTATATCAAAGAAGTGCTGACATATTCTTAGGATTACCTTATAATATTGCGTCTTATTCACTATTACTAATTATTTTAGCTAAAACTTTAAATTTAAAAGAAAAAGAATTAATTCATGTTATAGGGGATGCTCATATTTATAATAATCATTTAAAACAAATAAAAATACAAATAAAAAGAATACCTAGAAAACTTCCAAAAATTGTTATTAATCCATATATAAAAAATATTTTTGAATTTTCTTTAAAAGATTTTAAGTTAAAAAATTATAATCCATTTCCTCATATTAAAGGAGATGTTGCTGTTTAAAAATAATTAAAATTTTTCTCATAACATCTACACAACTTAAATCTATTCTAGGTTTTCAGTAAATACTTTTAATTGTGATTCTTGTACAGCTTCTAAAAAAGATATTTTTTATATAAAATAATTAAAAATAAAGTTTAAACTACCTGACAAAACTGAAACTATTTTTTTTATTTTATCCCCGCTATTTATTAAATCGTTTATAGTGCTAATTACTGGGGAACTACCCCTACATTAGTCTAAAATAAAAATGGTGAATTAAAATTTATAGATAGAATTTTTAAATTTTTATAATTGTTATAATCTGATGAGCAAGCAATTTTATTACATGTAATTACACCTACTCCATTTTTCAAAAATTTGTTATAAGTAATAGCAATTTTTTCACTAGCAGTATTATAAATAAAAAAACTATTTCTTAAATTGAAATATAAAATTTCCTTAATAAAAGAAGAAATATTCATAATAATATCCATATTTTTATAATTTTTTTCTACAATTATTTAAATCAATTCCATGTATATTGAAATACATTTTTCTACTATTAGCTATACCTATAATTATTATATGAAGCTTTAATTTTTGTAATAAATATTTTTTTGTTTATTTATTTGTTTAAGTAATGTACTTCCTACTTTACCTAAACCACATATAAAAAGATTAATTTGTTTTGGTTTACTTTCAAAAAAAGTTACATGTAAAGTCTTTAAAGCTTTTTCAAAATCTCTTTTTTGTATAACTGCTAATATATTTTTTTCTGTTGATCCTTGAACTATAGCTCTAACATTAATATTGTTCCTTCCTAAAGAAGAAAATATTTTACCACTTGTACAATGAATATTTTTCATGTTATCACCTACAACAGCGATTATGCAAAGATCATTTTCTATTTTTAATGGTTTAATTTTTTTTTTATTAATTTCTTTGTAAAATTCGTAATTAATAAGTTTTTTTGCTTTTATTACATCCATTTCATAAATTACTACTGTAATTATTGAATTTTTTGAAAAACTTTGTTTAATAAATATAACATTAATTTTATCACGTAATAAGGCTTCAAATAATCTTTTAGAATATTCAGGTAAACATATGTTACCTTCTAAAATAAGTAAAGATATATTTTTAATTCCTGATATTCCTGTAACTGGTTTACTTATATTAATATTTTTATCAATATAAATTAAAGTCCCTGGATCATTAGGATAAAATGTATTTTTTATTTTTATAGGAATTTTTTTTTTCATGGCTGGCTGTATAGTTGGGGGATAAATCACTTTTGCTCCAAAATGAGATAATTCCATTGCCTCTTCATAAGATATTTCTTTTATAGGTATAGCATTTTTAACAATTTTAGGATTTGCTGTCATAATTCCACTTACATCTGTCCATATTTCCAATAAATTAGCAGATGTAGCCGCAGCTAAAATGGATGCAGTATAGTCAGATCCACCTCTACCTAAAGTTGTAGTTTTTTTTTCTTTAGTAGATCCTATAAAACCTGGTAATACAACATATTTAGGTTTTTTTTTACTAAAAAATTTAATAATATGATAGTTACTATCAATAAAATTTACTTGTGCACATCCAAATTGAGAATCAGTGATAATTAAATCTCTACTATCTTTACAAATTGTATCCAAACCGTGTTCTCTCAATTTTTCAGAAATTAAGAAAGAAGAACTTAATTCACCGAAACTCATTATTTCGTCTAGTGATTGTTTTGATAATTTTTTTACTTGAAATATACCATCACATAAACTTTCCAAATTATTAATATTTTTTTTTATCCAACTTATTAAATTATTTTGATTTTTAATTGTAAATAAATCGCGAATAATATTTATATGTATTATTTCTATTTTTTTTAAAATATTTTTATAAGTATTTTTTCTTTTAGAAGCTAATTTTCCACATTTTATTAATTGATCAGTAATATTACCTAATGCAGATACAACAATTAGATATTGTCGTTCTATAGGTTTTTTCTCTAATAAATTACAAATTTTTTGTATAGAATTAGAATGTGCGATAGAACTTCCACCAAATTTTAAAACTTGCATTTTTTTTATATTTTAAAAATTTTTCCATTATTATAAAACGATAACAAAAATAATGATAATTTGCGTAGACAAATTTTTGTTTTTTTTTATAAAAAAAATTAAACTTTATTTTATATACAATATTTTTGACTTTATAAAAAAAAGTAATATAATTATGAAACTAAATTTTTATAATATTTTTTTGTATAAAATAACTTAAATATGCATTTAACTTCTTATGAAAAAGAAAAAATTCTACTTCATATGGCTGGAGAATTAGCTAAAAATCGTTTAAAAAAAGGATTAAAATTAAATTATCCTGAATCTTTAGCTTTAATTACTCATTATATTATGGAAGGTGCACGTGAAGGAAAATCTGTTAAAGAACTTGTTAGTGAATCTAGAAATCTTTTAAATTACGAACAAGTTATGGAAGGGGTATATGAACTTCTTAATTATGTTCAAATAGAAGCTACTTTTCCAGATGGAACAAAATTAGTAACTATACATAATCCTATAAAAAAAAAAAACAATAAAAAAAAACATATTAT
This sequence comes from Blattabacterium cuenoti, assembly GCF_014251975.1. Lineage (GTDB taxonomy): Bacteria > Bacteroidota > Bacteroidia > Flavobacteriales > Blattabacteriaceae > Blattabacterium > Blattabacterium cuenoti_AM. The sequence goes on along the minus strand of NZ_CP059204.1, from coordinate 108,206 downwards.
ACCAGGAGAATACAAGTTACTTGATAAAGACATAGTTTTACTTCCTGGACGATCTAGAATAAAAAGAATAGTATATAATACTGGTAATAGACCTATTCAAGTAGGTTCTCATTTTCATTTTTATGAAACTAATTTGTATTTAAATTTTAATAGAAAAGGAACAAAAGGATATAAACTTGATATACCATCTGGTAGATCAATAAGATTTGAACCAGGAGAAACTAAAAAAGTAACATTAGTAGAAATAGGAGGTAGTAAAAAAATTTTTGGATTTTCAGGTAAAAAAATATTATGAAAGTATCATGGAAAAAATAGATAGAAGATCATATGTAAATATGTATGGGCCTACTAAGGGAGATAAAATTAGATTAGGAGATACATCATTATGGATAGAAATTGAAAAAGATTTTACTACTTATGGAGATGAATGTGTATTTGGAGGTGGGAAGGTCATTAGAGATGGGATGGGGCAACATCCATTGGCAACAAGAAATGAAGGTGTTTTAGATTTAGTTTTAACTAATGCTGTAATTATTGATTATTGGGGTATTGTAAAAGCAGATATAGGTATTAAAAATGGGATTATAATTGGTATTGGTAAATCTGGGAATCCATATTTTATGGATGGTGTAACACCTAATATGTATATTGGAGCAGGTACTGAAGTGATATCTTCTGAAAATTTAATTGTTACGACCGGTAGTATAGATAGCCATGTGCATTATATATGTCCACAAATATTTGAAGTTGCTTTAGAATGTGGTACAACAACTATTGTTGGTGGTGGATCTGGCCCATCAACAGGTACTATTGCTACTAATTGTACTTCTGGTGTATGGAATATACAAAGAATGTTAAAAAGTACAGATCATATTCCTATAAATTTAGTAATTCTTGCTAGTGGTAATAGTTCCAATCCTATTTCATTAATTGAACAAATAGAAGCTGGAGCAGGTGGTTTAAAAATACATGAAGATTGGGGTAGTACACCAAGTGTAATTGATAAATGTTTAAATGTAGCAGAAAAATTAGATGTTCAAGTAAATATTCACACAGATTCATTGAACGAAGCTGGTTTTATTGAAAATACATTAAAAATATTTAAAAACCGTACAATTCATACTTATCATACAGAAGGAGCAGGTGGTGGACACACCCCTGATTTATTAAAGGTTATATCATTTTCTAATATTTTACCTTCTTCTACTAGTCCAACTATACCTTACACATATAACACAATAGATGAACATTTAGATATGTTAATGATATGTCATAATTTAGATTCTAATTTACCAGAAGATGTATCTTTCGCTAAATCTAGGATAAGGTCTGAAACAATAAGTGCAGAAGGGTATTTGCACGATATAGGGGCTATTAGCATGATAAGTTCTGATTCTCAAGCAATGGGAAGAATAGGTGAAGTTGTTAAAAGAACTTGGCAAACAGCTGATAAAATGAAAAAACAAAAAGGAGAATTATTAAATAATAATGAAAAATATTTACAAAATGATAATTTTAGAGTAAAACGATATATATCAAAATATACTATAAATCCTGCAATTACTCATGGAATTTCAGAATATGTAGGATCTATTAATAATGGTAAAATGGCTGATTTAGTCCTATGGAAGCCGTCTTTTTTTGGAGTAAAACCTGAATTAGTAATAAAAAGTGGAATGATTGTTTATGCAAGTATAGGTGATCCTAATGCTACTATACCTACTCCTCAACCATTTATGTATCGTAAAATGTTTGGATATTTTGAACCAAAGTTGAGCAGTATTTTTGTGTCTTCATGTTCTATAAATAATGGATTTTTTCAAAAAAATGATATAAAAAAACAAATTAAAATAATAAAAGGATGTCGTGCATTACATAAAAAAGATATGATTTTAAATAAAAATACTCCTGATATAGAAATTGATCCTAAAACATATAATGTTTTTATTAACGGAGAAAAAATAATATCTGATCCTTCAAAAATTTTACCTTTATCCCAAAGATATTTTTTATTCTAATAGTTTTGTAGTAGTAAGTAGTACCCAAGGCGGGATTTGAACCCGCATGATAAAATCATTGGATTTTGAGTCCAACGCGTATACCTATTTCGCCACTTGGGTAAGATATTTATTATTTAAAAATAAATTTTATGTATTTCAATTTTTAATTTTTTTAAAAAAATTATTTCTTTATTATTATCAATAACATTTAATAATATTAATTTTTTTATTTTTGACATGTAAATTAATTTACTACATTCTTTACATGGAGAATGTGTACTATATATGATAGAATCATAACAAGATAAAAATAAACTAGATGAAATTTTTAGTATTGCATTAGCTTCTGCATGTAATACATACCATTTTGTATCACCATTATTATCTTCACAAGATTCATCAAATCCTTCAGGTGTACAATTAAATCCATTTGAAATTATTTTATCATTTTTTACAATTACAGCGCCTACTTTTTTTTTTTACAATAAGATAATTTAGACTGTTCAATTGCAAGTTTCATATAATAAATATCATTATTTTTATTATTTTTCATAAAAAATTTTTTTTAAAAAAAAGTTAATATAAATAATAAATGAAAAAAATAAATAGTTATAAAACGAATATAATTAAAAACTACAATAAATATTGTAAAAAAAATAATGTTTTTATAGTAGAAGGTGTAAGAGAATTTATAATGGCTATAAAGGGCGGATTTTGTCCAAAAATAATATTAATATATAAATATATATTTAATAGATATGAATTAATAAATTTATATAAATCTATTTCTTATTCAATAAATAAAAAAATATTTAACAAATTAGTTTACAGAGATAATTCAGATGGTATTGTAACTTTTTTTAAAAAAAAAAATATTAAAAAAAATATTAATGATATAAAAATTAATAATTATTATTTAGTTCTAATTTTAGATGGTATAGAAAAACCAGGTAATTTAGGCGCAATTTTTAGAGTAGCTAATTCAATAGGGTTTAATTTAATTATATTATGCAATATAAAAACTTATATTTTTAATTCTAATGTTATTAGATGTAGTTTAGGTAGTGTATTTACAAGTAATATTATTTTTAATGATGCTTTATCTACAATTTATTGGCTAAAAAGAAATAATTTTAAAATTATAGTTTCTGGATTTAATAAAAATTCAATAAACTTATATAAATACAAATTTGATCATACTGTTTTGTCTATTGTATTTGGATCAGAAAGTAAAGGTGTATCTAATATATGGATAGAAAAATCTGATAAAATTATTAAAATACCTATGTTTGGAGATATAGATTCATTAAATGTAAGCAATGCAATGTCTATAATAACTTATGAGATAATTAGACAATGGTTTTACATTTAGTATTATTTTTTTCATAAAAATAATCAATTTTTAAATTTTTATTTTTATAAGCCTCTGCTGATAAGTAATCACAAAAATCATTAACGTAATTATTATTATGTGATTTAATCCAACAAAATATTACAAAATTTGGTTCAAATAATCTTAAAAATTTTCTCCATAAATCTATATTTTTTTTTCTATAAAAATTATTTATATTCCATTTATATATCCATTTTTTTTGTATAGGATCAATAATATATTTAGAATCAGTAAAAATTATTGTGTGTTTATTTTTAATTATATTTTCTAGCCCTGTAATAACTGCTAGAAGTTCCATTCTATTATTTGTTGTATAACGATATCCTTCATATAATATTTTTCTAGTATAAAAATTAGTACCACTAAATGTTTCTATAAATACACAATATCCACCTGGACCGGGATTACCTTTTGATGAACCATCTGTGTAAATATGATTTATTTGTTCCATTTATATTTTTTTTATATAAAAATATTTATTAATTCACAATTATTTTTAATAATATTTTAGTTTTATATATTTTATTAATAATTTTGAACTATACTCAATAGTAAATAAAATAATTATTTTTATATACTGTTTTTTTTAAAAAAAACAGTATATAAAAATACAATGACAAAAAGTTATATATAATAAATGTATACATTAGGAGAATTTATAATAGAAAATAAAGATCACTATCCTTATTCTATAGAATCTTTATTAAGATTATTTAGCTCTATAAAATTAGCTTCTAAAGAAATTCATAAAGAGGTAAATAAGGCAGGTTTGACAAGAAAAATTATTGGAAGTTCTGGTAAAGTAAATATACATGGTGAAAATCAACAAAAATTAGATAATTTTGCTCATAAAACTTTTGTAGAATCTTTTAAAAATAGAGATGTAGTTTGCGGAATAGCATCTGAAGAGAGTAAAAATATTATAATTATAGAAAAACATGTAAACAATAATATTTCTGAAGATAAATATATTGTATTAATTGATCCATTAGATGGATCTTCCAATATTGATGTTAATGTACCAATTGGTACTATATTTTCTGTATATTATAAAAAAAAAAAATCTATTAGTAAAAATATAATAACAATTAAAGATTTTTTACAAGTAGGTAGACAACAAGTACTTGCAGGATATATTATATATGGTTCTTCTACAATATTAGTTTATAGTATTGGTAATGGTGTACATGGATTTACTTTAGATCCATCAATAGGTGCCTTTTATTTATCCCATCCTAATATTCGTTTCCCTAACAATGAAAAAATATACTCAATTAATGAAGGCAATTATTATAGATTTTCTTATGGAATTAGAAAATTTATAAAATATTGTCAAGAAGAAAAAGAAAATAGACCTTATAGAGCAAGATATATAGGATCTTTAGTCGGTGATTATCATAGAAATATGATACATGGAGGAATATATATTTATCCTAAAACAGCATCATCACCAAAAGGAAAATTAAGATTACTTTATGAATGTAATCCAATAGCATTTTTAACTGAACAGGCAGGTGGTTTAGCGACTAATGGAAATTTTCCAATTTTAGACATTATACCTAAAGCTTTACATCAAAGAACTCCATTTATTTGTGGGCCTAAGAATATTGTAAATAAACTTAAAGAATTCATTAATTATGAAAAAAAATAAATTATGTAAATATTTTTTTAAACATATAATTAAATATGGAATTTTTTTATTTGAACATCCTGTACTATTGACGTTTAAAATTTTTGGAAAAAATGAATTTTTATTTATAAGAAAAAGATATGTATTATTAATAGGTACACTTGTTAAAAAACAATATGTAAAAAAATCAGTTCATAGAAATAAAATAAAAAGATTATTTAGAGCTTCTTTTGTTGAAAACCAAAATAATATTATCTGTCATGACAGATATATTTGTATTATATTTATATATAAATCTTTTTCTAAAATTTTACCTAAATATTGTGATATAAATTTATCTATAAAAAATATGTTTAATAGAATTAATCATATTTGCAATAATTGAACTGCATTTGCACCAAAAATTTTAACAGAAAAAGCTAGTAAAATAATACCAAAAATTTTTTTCAAAATATCTAAACCACTATTACCAATTTTTTTTGCAATTATATCACATTTATCAATTACAAAATAAACAACTATCATATTCAGTAATAGAGATAAAATAATTATATTAATATCATAACTAGATCTAAGAGAAACTAATGTAGTTAATGATCCAGGTCCTGCTATTAATGGAAAAGATATTGGAACAATTGAAGATTGAGCATTATCAGAAGTTTTATGCAAGTCAATACCTAATATCATTTCTATACCAATAATAAATAATACAATAGATCCTGCTACAGAAAAAGAATGAATATCTATACCTATAATTTTCAATATAGGATGTCCCAGAAAAAAAAATGATAAAAAAATAATAAGAGAAGTAATAATTATTTTTTTTGTATCTATAATATTCCCTTTTGTTTTTATACCCATTATAATAGGTGCATTACCTAATATATCTATTATACTAAAAAGTATCATGAAGCAACTAATTAGTGATTTTATCCATTTCATATTAAAAATACAATTAAAAAACCTTTCAATTTAATTAATATAATAAATTAAATCAATTTATAATGTAATTTTTAAATAAAAATATAATTATAATTCATTTTTATAAGAATTCCAAGCAATATTTTTATACTTTTCTGTAATTTTTTTAGGATCATTAGATTGATAAATTGCCTTACCAACTATAATAAAATCACTTCTTTTTATCTTAAAAGCTAAATTAGGATGAATATAATTATTACCTAATAATTTTTTTTGATAAAATAAATTTATTCCAGGAGTAAATAATAATAATCTATTATCAACCTTTCTTTGTGCTACTGTGCCAACAATAATTTTAGGATTTTTTAAAGAAATATTAATAGATTTTCTTATATAATTATCATCAAATAATTGTCCATATGAAGACATTTCTGATATAGTAATTAATCCTACATTATATGGTATTTTTAAATTTTTTATACTACATTCACCAGGCATAACATGTACAGTAATAAGATCAGCCCAAGAAGAAATTTTATGTATACCATTATGTATTTGAAGATAATTAGTATAACTTACATCACATAATTTTCTATCTTCAATTATTAAAAAATTTTTCTTTATAGAATAATTTTTAAGTAATTCTATAAATGAATTAGAAAAATCACTAATAATATCTGCATGTATTTTTAACCCACAAATTAAATCACCAACTAAATCAACTAATTTCAAAATTTTAATAGAGTTAGTTAAATCAGCAGACAATATTAAATTAGTTTTTTTTTTTAGTGTAATATCTATCAATTTTTTACCTATAGGATGAAAAATTATTTTTCTTTTTTCTTCATAAGAAATCCTTTTAGTATTAATACTTTTTTTATATACTCTAAGAGATTTAATTAAATTTGTTTCTTTTTTATTTAATAAGTTTTTACTATTTAACATTTTTAATATATCTCTTATTCTAAATAATGTTATAATCTTATATCCTTTTTTTTTTATATTATATACCCCACCTTGTTCTCTATCTAAAATAGATATAATATTTCTTACTATTAATCCAACTTTTTCTAGATCTACTATAGTTTTCAATAAACTATCTCCACTAGTAATAACATCTTCTATAATAAGACAATTTTGTCCTTTTTTATATATACCTTCTATCATTTGTTTAGTTCCATATCCTTTATTTTCCTTCCTTTTTATTATTAATGGTATATTTGATATCAAAGATAAAGCAGTAGCTATAGGCAAAGCAGCATATGGAACACCACATATTAACTCAAAATTTAAATAATTTATTTCATTTAAAAGTAATTTTGATAATTTTATTAACAAGTTTGGTTTTGACGCAATTGGTCTAAAATCAATATATATAGGGGAGTATAAACCACTTTTTAGTGTAAAATTTCCAAATTTTATTATTCCCAAATGATAAATTTCTAAAAAAAACTCTTTTTTTTTTCTCATTAAAAAAATATATTTAAATAAAGTTAAAATATTTTTATACTTGATATTATCATTTGAATATTATAATTATGAAAAATGTAGATATTACCACTAGTATAAATGGATTAAAACTTAAATCATGTATAATGAATGCTTCAGGTGCATTATGCAGTACTAAAGACGAATTATATAATCTTTTATATAGTTCTTCTGGTGCTATTGTAACAAAAAGTTGTACTAAAAATATTAGAATAGGTAATTCATTACCAAGGTATTATGAATTTGATATAGGAAGTATAAATTCTATGGGATTGCCAAATTTTGGTATAGATTTCTATTTAAATTTTTCTACAAATAAAGAAATTAAAAAAAATAAACCTATTTTTCTTTCTATATCAGGTTTGTCTTTGAAAGAAAATTTTTTTCTTATAAAAAAAGCAAATTTATATTCTAATATATCTGCTTTAGAATTAAATTTATCTTGTCCTAATATCATTGGAAAAGAAGAAGATGAATTAATATATAATTATGAATCTTTATATAAATTTTTAGAAAAAACATTTAAGTATAATAAAAAACCATTAGGAATTAAATTACCTCCATTTTTTAGAAAAAAAGATATAAAAAATATATCTTTAATATTAAACAAATTTCCTATATCTTTTATAACTTGTATAAACAGTATTCCAAATGGTATTTGTGTTGATTCATATAAAGAGTCTACTGTAATACAACCAAATAATGGATTAGGAGGAATAGGAGGTACAATAATTAAACCTTTTGCATTATCAAACATTTGGCAATTTAATACTTTTCTTAGAAAAGATATATCTATAATTGGATGTGGTGGGATTATATCTGGAAAAGATATATTTGATCATATTTTATGTGGAGCATCCGCAGTACAAATTGGAACACAACTAATTAAAGAAGGTGTATCAGTTTTTAATAGATTACATAAAGAACTTATATCTTTTTTAAAAAAAAAAAATTATTTATCTATTGATAATTTTAAAGGAAAATTAAAAACAATTTATAACTAATATGATTTAGAAAAAATAACTCTACAATTAGATTTTTTACCAGAATAAATGCATTTTCCATTTTGTTTGTTTTTACCAGATAATAATGGTATACATCGTATTGTAGCTTCAGTTTCTTCTTGTATTTGTTTACCAGTTTTTTCTGTACCATCCCAATGAGATAATATAAATCCTCCTGAATTTTTTATTTTATTTTTAAATTCATTATAATTATCTAATTTTAATGTTAAATTTTTAGTTCTATTTAACGCTTTTTTATAAATATTTTCTTGTATATCGTTAAGTAATTTTGGTACAAAATTATTAACATTGTCTATAGAAATTAATACTTTTTCATACGTATCTCTTCTAAAAATTTCTATTTTTTCATGTTTTATTTCATTATCTCCAATACTAATTCGTATCGGTACTCCTTTTATTTCATATTCATTAAACTTCCATCCTGGAGTATGTATATCTGTATCATCATATTTAGTACGTATACCTTTTTCTGTTAATATTTGTAGTATTTTTTTAGATAATTTACTAATTAAAATATTTTTTTGTTTATTTATTGGTATAATAATTACTTGTATTGGAGATATTTTAGGTGGTATAATTAATCCTTTATCATCTGAATGTGACATTATAATAGCGCCTATTAATCTTGTAGATACACCCCAAGAAGTAGCCCAAACATATTCTTTTTTACCATTTTTATTAACAAATTTTACATTAAAAGCTTTAGAAAAATTTTGTCCTAAAAAATGAGAAGTACCAATTTGTAAAGCTTTACCATCTTGCATTAAAGCTTCAATACAATAAGTTATATCTGATCCATGAAATTTATCCATATGTGGTTTAATTCCTTTAATTACTGGGATAGCCATAAAATTTTTAGCAAAATCAGTATAAATATTTAATATTTTTTTTGCTTCTAGTATAGCTTCTTTTTTTGAAGCATGTGCAGTATGACCTTCTTGCCATAAAAATTCTGTAGTTCTAAGAAATAATCTAGTTCTCATTTCCCATCTTACAGCATTTCCCCATTGATTTAATAAAATAGGTAAATCTCTATAAGATTGTATCCATCGTTTATAAGTTTTCCATATTATACTTTCTGATGTAGGTCTTATTATTAATTCCTCTTTTAATTTTGATTTCGTATCAATAGTAATTTGTTCGTTTTTATTTTTTTTTATTCTATTATGAGTGACTACTGCGCATCCATCAGAAAATATATCAATATGTTCTTTTTCTTTAGAAAGAATTGATTTAGAAATTAATAATGGGAAATATGCATTGTTATGTCCTGTCTTTTTAAGAATTTGATCTAAATTATATTTTATTATTTCCCATAAAGAATATCCATATGGACGAATTATCATTAATCCCTTTATTCCAGAAAATTCTGCTAACTTAGATTTAATAACAACTTCATTATACCATTTTGAATAATTATCTTTTCGTTTGTAATTTATCATAATTACAATAATTTTACATTAAATTAGTGTTTTAACATTTTTATTTATGGCACATCCTAAAAGAAAAAAATCACGTTCTAAAAGAGACAAAAGAAGAAGTAACATAAAATTACTAAAACCATTGTTAAAAAAATGTTTTTTAACAAAAAAAAAACATTTATATCATCATGCTTTTTGGCAAAACAATAATTTATATTATAAAGGTAAAATAATATTCAGTAAAGCAAAGTAAAAATTTAGTATTTAGCAAATAAAATAACAATTAATTACTAATTTTAATTGTTCTAAAAAAATGGACATAAAACAAATTAAATTTATTATACAATTTATATCTAAATTGAATATTAATGAAGTTAAAATTCAAATAGAAAATGTTAAAATATATGTAAAAAAAAATAATGATAATAAAGATTATAATTTAATTTCTTCTTTATATAAAAAATCTAATAATAACTATGAAAATTTTTCTGATTTAAAAAATATAAAAAAAAGAAATAGTGATAATTATAAAAATAAAAATTATTTAACTATTAAATCTCCAATGATAGGGATATTTTACAGAAAACCAAATCCAGATGAAAAACCTTTTGTAGAAATTGGTGATAAAATTGAAATAGGTATGAAAGTTTGTGTTATAGAGGCTATGAAACTTTTTAATGATATTGAATCTGAAATTAGTGGAAAATTAGTAAAAGTACTTGTTAAAAATGCTACACCCGTTGATTATGATCAACCTTTGTTTCTTTTGGAATCAGATAATTGATCATAAAAATATATGTTAAAAAAAATATTAATAGCTAACCGTGGAGAAATTGCGTTAAGGATTATACGTACAGCAAAAGAAATGGGGATACAAACTGTTGCTGTTTATTCTACTGCAGATAAATATAGTCTTCATGTGTATTTTGCTGACGAAGCGGTATGTATAGGGCCACCTGATCCTAAAAAATCTTATCTAAATATACCAAATTTAATTTCTGCAGCAGAAATAACTAATGCTGATGCTATACATCCAGGATATGGATTCCTTTCTGAAGATGCTTATTTTTCATCAATTTGCATAAAACATGGAATTAAATTTATAGGAGCTACACCTAATCATATGATGAAGTTAGGGAATAAAATAATTGCTAAAAAAATTATGATAAAAGCAGGTATTCCATGCTTACCTGGATTTAACTGTGTTATTAAATCTTCTTATAAAGAAGTAGAAAAAATTGTTGATAAAATAGGATATCCAATTATTATAAAATCTGTGTCTGGAGGTGGAGGTAGGGGAATACGATCAGTATTTGATAAATATAACTTAAAACAATCTTGGCAAGATGCTATAAAAGAATCTTTATTTTGTTTTGGTAAAAAAGAAATGTATATAGAAAAGTTAATTTTAGATTCTAGACATATTGAAATTCAAATTATGGGTGATCGTTATGGTAAAGTATGTCATTTATCTGAAAGAGATTGTTCTATTCAAAGAAAAAATCAAAAATTATTAGAAGAAACACCATCTCCTTTTTTAAATTCATCACTTAGAAAAAAAATAGGGGAACATGCAATAAAAGCAGCTAAATATATTCATTATGAAGGTATAGGGACTGTAGAATTTTTAGTTGATAAAAATAAAAATTTCTATTTTATAGAAATGAATCCAAGAATTCAAGTTGAGCATGCTATAACTGAAGAAGTAACTGGATTAGATTTGATAAAAGAGCAAATATCTATAGCATATGGTAAAAAAATATCTAACAAAAATTTTTATCCAAAAATGTATTCAATAGAATGTAGAATTAATGCAGAAGAACCATATAAAAATTTTATACCAATACCAGGAGAAATTACTCAAGTACATATTCCAGGTGGGAAAGGAGTACGAGTTGACACACATATTTATTCGGGATATAAAGTATCACATTATTATGATTCTATGATAGCTAAATTAATTACTACAGAAAAAAAAAGGGAAGAAGCTATTAACAAAATGTCTCGTTCTTTAGATGAATTTGTAATTGAAGGGATTGCTACCACAATACCTTTACATAAAAAATTAATAACTAATAATAATTTTATAAAAGGTAACTATGATACTAATTTTTTGGATAAAAATATTTTTAACTAATTATTTGTTTGATATAATTTTAAAGAAATTATCATTTCCTTAATATTTCCATTCATAAATTCTACAAGATTATGAATAGTTTTATGTATTCTATGATCTATAACTTTGTTATTTGGATAATTATATGTTCGTATTTTCATTGATCTATCCCCTGTTGATATTAAATTTTTTCTAGTTAAAGCTCTATTTTTAAGTTTTTTATCTATTTCTATTTTAAATAATTTTGATTTTAAAATACTTATAGCTTTTTCAAAATTTTTATGTTGAGATCTCTCCTGTTGACATACAACAGTAATATTGCTTGGATTATGAGTTAATCTAATTGCAGATTCAGTTTTATTAACATGTTGACCCCCAGCTCCACTAGATCTAAATGTTTCTTTTTTTATATCTGATGAATTAATTTTTATTTCTACATCGTTTACTTGTGGAAGTACTGCTACTGTTATAGCAGATGTATGTATTCTACCTTGAGATTCAGTTTTTGGAATTCTTTGTACTCTATGTACCCCAGATTCAAATTTAAGACATCCATAAACTTCATTAAGTTTATTTTTATCATTTACTTCTAAAACAATTTCTTTATATCCTTTGATTTTCCCTTTTTGAAAATGTAAAATTGAATAATTCCATCCTGATTTTTTAAAATACATTGTGTACATTCTTAATATATCTTCTACAAAAATACATGCTTCATCTCCACCAGTACCAGATCGTATTTCTAATATAGCATTCCTATAATCTTCTTTATTTTCTACATTATTTTTTTGTTTTTCTAATGTTATAAAATCATAAATTTTACCCTTAATTATTTTTAATGTATTATTAATTTTACATTTTTCTGAAAAAGCTAATTCTTTCATTTCTATATCTAATTCATTATCTATAAAAAAAACTGCTTCTTTCAATAAGGATAATTGTTTTTTGTATTCTTTGTATAAAACGACTATTTTTTCTAATTCTGTATATTTTTTTAATAAAATTTTATATTCTTTATTATTGCAAAAAACATTTTTTTGTTTTATTAAATTGTAAACGTTTACAAAATTTTTATTATATTTTTCAAGTTTTTTTAGTAATGAAATATTATCATTTTTCATCTTATTCTATTTATAGAATCAATTATTTTAATATCTTTCTTTATATATTGATTTGATAAATACAAAATAAAATCACAAAAAAATAAAGAAAAAATAAAAATTATATTTTTTTTATTAAAAAAGAATACATTATATGCATTACTCTCTAAAAAAAATAAAATAATAATAAAATTAATTGTATTAAAAAATATATTGATATCGTTAATAATAATTTGTATTTTTCTTTTTTTAAAAAGAACAATACTTATTATAGATAAAATTATACATGTAATTATAAAATTTTTAATTATTTCTATTGAAATAAAAAATACAGGAATTTTATTATTTACTAAATATAAAGAATATAAAGAAGTTGAATAAAATAAAATAGATAACAATAAATATAAAGTTTGTATTCTGTATAACATAATATTAATTTATTATTTTTATTAACAGTAGCAATATTTTTTGTTGTATAATTGCATTAATAATTGCATTAATATAATAATTGCATTAATAATTTCAATTCAATCAATATAACACTTAAATCTAATATTATTTTTATGTTTGACATTACTGAATTAAAAAGTAAAAAACTTTTTGAATTACAAAAAATTGCTCGTTCTTCTGGATTAAAAAAGTGTACTAAATTACGAAAAAACGATTTACTTGAAAAAATTATTTCTCTTTTAAATAAAAAAAAACATGATTATGATAATATAACTTTAAATAATAATAAAAAAAATGTATTTAAGGAGAGAAAAAATTACGGATTAAAAAATTCTTTTTTAAAAAAAAATAAAGAAAAAATAAATTATAAATCCTCTTATAAAGAAAAAAATAAACAAAATTATAACAATAGAATATTTGAAGAGTCTACAAAATTTAAAAAAAAACAACCTACTTTTTATAATTGGAAAAAACATGAAAAGTTTGTTCCACAAATAAATAATTATAAAAATAGCAGATTAGTTAATAATTTTTCTAAATATAAAACACAAGAATATGAATTTGGAGGTATAATTATTAGTGAAGGCGTATTAGAAATTATGCCTGAAAATTATGGATTTTTACGGTCATCTGATTTTAATTATTTATCATCTCCTGATGATATATATGTATCTCAATCTCAAATTAGACTTTTTAGTATGAAAACTGGAGATACTATAAAAGGTGAAGTTAGACCACCTAGAGATGGAGAAAAATATTTCCCTCTTATTAAAATAATAGAAATAAATGGTAGACCTCCTTCTTTTATTAGAGAACGTAATTCATTTGAACATTTAACTCCATTATTCCCAAATGAAAAATTTAAATTAGCAGAAAAAAAATCAACTATTTCAACTAGAATAGTAGATCTATTTACTCCAATTGGGAAAGGACAAAGAGGTATGATCGTAGCACCTCCTAAAACTGGTAAAACTACATTATTAAAAGAAATAGCAAATGCTATAGCTGCTAATCATCCTGAAGTATATTTAATTATTTTACTTATAGATGAACGACCTGAAGAAGTTACAGATATGCAGAGGAATGTAAAAGGTGAAGTTATTTCCTCTACTTTTGATGAACCTGCTGATAGACATGTAAAAGTTGCAAATATAGTATTACATAAAGCTAAAAGGATGGTAGAATCTACTCATGATGTAGTTATTTTATTAGATTCTATTACTCGTTTAGCCCGTGCTTACAATACTGTAGCACCTGCTTCCGGTAAAGTATTATCAGGTGGTGTAGATGCAAATGCCTTACATAAACCAAAAAGATTTTTTGGTGCAGCTAGAAATATTGAAAATGGTGGTTCTTTATCTATAATAGCTACTGCTATGATAGATACTGGATCTAAAATGGATGAAGTAATTTTTGAAGAATTTAAAGGTACTGGTAATAAAGAACTTCAATTGGATCGTAAGATAGCAAATAAAAGGATTTATCCTGCTATAGATTTAGTTTCGTCTAGTACAAGAAAAGATAATTTTTTATTAGATTCAAAAACATTACAAAGAATGTGGATATTAAGGAAACATCTTTCTGATATGAATCCAGTAGAAGCTATGGAATTTTTGAGATCTAGAATGTCTAGAACTAAAAGTAATGAAGAATTTTTAATATCAATGAATGGATAAATATTTGATTTTATAAATGAAAAACATTATATTTATTAATCGCGGGGTGGAGCAGTTGGTAGCTCATCGGGCTCATAACCCGAAGGTCATAGGTTCGAGTCCTATTCCCGCTATTTTTTTTCATATTATTATACAATGAATTAGATGAATAATATAATTGTTATAACATTATTTTTATTAATATTTATTATGTTATTTTTTTATATAATTTATATGAAAATTGAAAAAAATAATACAGATAATATAGAGAAAATAATTAGTTTTTTAGAGCAATTTCAAAATGATTGGGTTATACGTGAAAGAAATAACCAAAATATTTTAGTAAAAGAAATAAATTCTAATTTAGAAAATCATTTAGAAAAAGTTAATTTTATTTTTAAAGAACAAAAAATATACTTTAATCAAATAGAAAATAATATAAAAGAAATACAAAGTATAATTACAGATAAACTACAATTTTCATTAAATTCTCATTTGGGTGAATCATTTAGAGTAATAGAAAATCAATTAATTTTTTTACATGAAGGATTAGGTGAAATGAAAATTTTAGCAAAAGATGTAAGTTCTTTAAATAAAATATTGAATAATGTAAAAATTTGTGGTAATTTTAGTGAAATGCAGCTTTCAATGTTGTTACAGCAAATACTTTCTCCAGAACAATATTCTTCTAATGTTATTACAAAATCAAATACAAATTACGTTGTTGAATTTGCTATTAAACTACCAGGTAGTGGAAGTGGTAACATTTGGTTACCTATTGATGTAAAATTTCCAAAAGATACTTATGAAAAGGTAATATCTGCCTATGACAGTGGTGACAAAAAAAAAATTGATATATCCATAAAAAATATGGAGTCTGTTGTAAAAAAAATGTCAAAAAATATTCAACATAAATATATAGATCCACCAAATACTACTGATTTTGCTATTCTTTTTCTTCCTTTTGAAGGAATATATTCTATAATTACAAAAAATTCAATTTTATTAGAAGAATTATTAAAAAAATATAAAGTAGTAATTACTGGTCCTT
Organism: Blattabacterium cuenoti; assembly: GCF_014251975.1. GTDB lineage: Bacteria > Bacteroidota > Bacteroidia > Flavobacteriales > Blattabacteriaceae > Blattabacterium > Blattabacterium cuenoti_AM. The sequence continues at coordinate 91,956 of NZ_CP059204.1, read as the reverse complement.
CTACTTTAGCTGCTATTTTAAATAGTTTGCAAATTGGATTTCGTACTTTATCTATACAAAAGAAAACATCTGAAATTTGGAAAGTTTTAGAATCTGTAAAACAAGAATTTTCAAAATTTGGGATATTATTAAATCAAGCAAAATATAAATTAAAAGGAGCTACAAAGGATATAGATAAATTAATTGGGGTTAGATCTAATGTTATTGAAAAAAAATTAAGGGATATAGATAAATAATAAGCGGAAAGAAAGGGATTCGAACCCTTGACACTATTTGTGTACACGCTTTCCAGACGTGCGCCTTAAACCACTCGGCCATCTCTCCAAAAAAAAAGTAAGTACTATAAGCCGGATTCTGTTTAATACCTATCATTTATCTAGGAATTTAGGTTACCCTATTATTCTCAATCTGCTTACCCCCCAGTAATTAACCGAGCAAGTCACTGGTATACATAGCATTTCACCACATAGAGTTTACCTGATTTCACTACATCAAATTTATTTATGTATTTTCTTTCTGTTGCACTTTTCCTCATCTTACAATGGATGGGTATTACCCACTATGCTGCTCTATGGTGTCCGGACTTTCCTCATTTTTAATTAATAAAGAAAAATGCGATAGGTCATACTACTCAATTTTTTTCTATATATCTAAATTAGAATAAATATTATTTATATCTTCATGTTTTTCTAATTTTTTTATCAAAGTTATAATTTTTTCTTTTTTATTATTTGTAATATACTTAATAAATTTCTTTGGGACTCTATATAATTTGTTTTTATTAAAAATTTTTAATTTTTCTAATTGTGCTTTCATTAATCCAAAATTTTCAAAATTAGTATAAATTATAATTTTATTTTCTGTTTTTAAAAAATTTTCAGCACCAAAATCTATCGTCATTAATTCAAATTCTTCTAATGACTTGTTTATATATTTATTTTTTATATAAAAAACTCCTCTTCTATAAAAGAAATGTATCAATTCTCCATTATTACATAATTTACCGCCATTTTTATTAAAAAAACTTTTTATACTAGATATTGTTCTAATATTATTATCAGTATAACATTCCATTATTATAATAACTCCATCTATTTTACCTTCTAAATTTATGTATTTATAATCATTCTTTTTAATTTGTAATATTTTTTTTATAGAATTATATATTGTTTTTTTAGGTATATTTAATGATTTTGCATTAGATATAATATTTTTAAAACGAAAACTATTTATTCCTGATACCTTTACAATTACAGATATTTCTTTTAATATTTTAGAAAATTTTTTAGATTTTTTAATGTCTTGATTAAATTTTCTATGTTGTATATTTGCCCATTTACTATGTCCTGACATAAAAAACTTCTTTTTATTTTATTTTTTTATTAAATTATATGAAAAATATTTTATTGTGTCAAGAATTTGTGAATTAACAGGAAAAAAACCAATGGTGGGAAATAAAGTATCTCACTCAAATAATAAAAATAAAAGACGATTTTATATAAATTTATTTAAAAAACGTTTTTTTTTAAGTAAAACAAATAAATGGATAACTTTAAAAATTTGTTCTTATGCTATTAGAATTATTGATAAAATAGGTATAGAAAATGCATTAAAACGTTTTAATTATTATGAGAAAAAAAGCAAATAGAGTACAAATTATTTTAGAATGTACTGAGCAAATAAAATCAGGAGTTTCTAAAACATTTAGATATATAACTACAAAAAATAAAAAAAATAACCCAAAAAGATTAGAATTAAGGAAATATAATCCAGTTTTAAGAAAATATACTATATATAGAGAAATTAAAAATTAGTTTAAATGAAAACAAAAAAAAAAGTAAAAATAAAAGATATTAATCAAAATATTTCTAAAAAATATAATAAAATGGTACTAGCAGTGAAATCTATTAAAAAAAAATATGGAAGTTATACTTTTGAAAGTAAAATGTTAAAAAAAGAAGAAGCACATAAATTTTTATTAAAATAAATATGTTTGATATGTTTTTTTTCAAAAAAAAAATATTAGAAAGATCTATTTTTTCCAAAATAAAGAAATTTTTTTTTGAAAAGAAAGAAAAAAATTATATTGATCTTGATAATATTGAAAAAATTTTATTATCCGCCGATATAGGGACTAAAACAACAATAAATATAATTAAAAATTTAGAAAATAATGTTAATAACAATAAAATAGAAATAAAAATTTTTAAAAAATTATTATATAAAGAAATTAATAAATTATTAATATGTAATAAAACAAGTTTATTAGAAAAAATTAAAAACTGTAAAAATCCGTATGTTATTATGATAGTTGGTGTTAATGGTGTTGGAAAAACAACAACTATTGGAAAATTAGCTTTTCTTCTAAAGAATAATGGATTTAATCCAATTATTAGTGCTTCAGATACTTTTAGAGAAGCGGCTATAGATCAATTAGAAATATGGGCCAATAGAGCTAAAGTACCTTTAATAAAACAACATATAAATTCTGATCCTTCTTCTGTAGCATATGATACTTTGCAATCTGCAATAACTAAGAAAAAAGATGTAGTATTAATAGATACTGCTGGTAGATTACATAATAAAATAAATCTTATGGAAGAACTATCTAAAATGAGTAGAGTTATAAAAAAACTAATATATAATGCTCCTAATGAGACTATTCTTATACTTGATTCTACTACAGGTCAAAATTCATTTGATCAAACAAAAAAATTTATTTCTTTTTCAAATATTTCTTCTATAATTTTAACTAAAATGGATGGGACGGCTAAGGGGGGTTTCATAATTAATATAATGGATAGCTTTAAAATACCTATACAATATATAGGTGTAGGGGAAAAAATAGAAGATTTAAAAGAATTTGATAATAAAAAATTTATAAATTCTTTTTTTAATAATATTTAATAAATAATTTTTTTTTGATTATGAAAAACAATAAAATTAGTGTTACTTCAAATAATATATTTCCAATTATTAAGAGATTTTTATATTCAGATCAAGATATTTTCTTAAGAGAATTAGTATCTAATGCTACAGATGCAATAATTAAATTAAAAACAATATCTAAGATAGAAAATTTAGATAATATAATTGATGATCAATTATTCATTAAAATAATTTTGGATAAAGAAAAACGAAAAATTATAATAACTGATAATGGTATAGGAATGAATAAAGAGGAAATTAAAAAATATATTAATCAAATAGCATTTTCTGGAGCAGAAGAATTCATAAAAAAATACAAAAAAAATACTTCTTCTATAATAGGACATTTTGGATTAGGATTTTATTCATCTTTTATGGTATCAAGTAAAGTAACTATTTTAACACAGTCTTATAAAAAAAATAGTAAATCTATATTTTGGTCTTGTGAAGGGACTCCTACATTTGTTATGAATGATGTAGATAAGGTTGATAGAGGAACAAAAATAACATTATATATTAATAAAGATAATTCAGAATTTTTAGAATATAACAGAGTTTTAAAATTATTACAAAAATATTGTAAATTTGTTCCTGTTCCTATATTTTTTGGTTTAAAAAACGAAAGTAATATAAATAAAAAATCTATTAATAACACCCATCCTTCTTGGACAAAGAGTCCAACTATTTTAAAAGAAAAAGACTATATAAATTTTCATAAAGAATTATATCCACATCAATTAGATGATCCTCTATTTTGGATACATCTAAATATAGATCATCCATTTAATTTAACTGGAATTTTATTTTTCCCTAAAATAGGAAATAAAATTGATCTACAAAAAGATAAAATACATTTATATCAAAATCAAATATATATTACAGATAATTTAGAAGGAATTGTCCCAGATTTTTTAGGGTTATTAAGAGGTGTAATTGATTCTCCAGATATACCATTAAATGTTTCAAGATCTCATTTACAATCTGATAAATCTGTAAAAAACATATCTAAATATATAACTAGAAAAGTTTCTGATAAATTATATTCAATTTTTAATAACAATAGGGATGATTTTAATAAAAAATGGAATGATATAAAAATTATAGTAGAATATGGTATGATAAGCAATGATAAATTTTTTGACAAATCTATAAATTTCTTTTTATTTTATACAACAGATAATGAATATTTTATATTAAAAGAATTAAAAGAAAAAATAGAAGTTAATCAAAGAAATAAAGATGGTAAAATTGTGATTCTTTATTCTTCCAATAAAGAATCACAATATAGTTCAATTAAAGAATCATCAGATAAGGGATATAAAGTATTATTATTAGATAGCCCACTTTCAATACATATAATACAAAAATTAGAATTTTTTGATAAAAATATTAGCTTTGTACGTGTAGATTCAGATCATATTGATAAATTAATAATAAGTAAAGTTCAAAAGAATCAATTAATTATTGTTTCTGAAGAAGAAAAAAAAATATTAAAAAATTATATTATAAATAATACTTTTGTTAAATCATATAATTTATCTGTAAAATTGGAAAATTTATCTCATAAAGATAACCCTTTTATTATAGTTATACCAGAGTTTTCTAGAAGAATGGAAGATATAAATTATTCATTTGGTAAAAATTTATTTAATAACGGAGAAGAAAATAAATATAAATTAATAGTAAATGTCAACCATATAATAATAATAAAAATATTGAAGGAAACATCTAAAGAAAAGATAAATAATATGATTAAAAACGGAGTAAATTTAGCTCTTTTATCTAAGAATTTATTATATGGTAAAAATTTAGATATTTTTGTATCAGAAAAAATAAAAGAATTATGTTAATTTTTTTTATTAAATTTTTTTAATTTTATTTTTGTAAATATTTTTTTTGTATATATAGGAAAATCGGATTTTTGTATCCATTTGTAATAATTAGGATCTTTATCAAAAATATCAAAAATATTTTTATCTTTGTATTTTCCAAAATTAAATATTTCTTTGCCATCTTCATCTTTTTTTATAAATCCGGCTAGATCTAATATATTTTTTTGATGAGAAAACTGATTAAGACTTTTAACGTCTCCTTTTAATACAGAATATTTTTCTACTTGAGAAAGTAGTATTCTATATGTAGCTAATGTATCATTTTTAGAGCTATGAGCTTTTGTTAATTTTTTATTGCAATAGTATTTATAAGCTGCAGAAAGTGTTCTAGGTTCCATTTTATGATAAATAACTTGAACATCTATAGTTTTATGTTTTTTTATATCAAAAGATATACCTGAACGTAACATTTCTTCTGCTAAAAGTGGGATATCAAATCTATTAGAATTATATCCTGCTAAATCTGTATTTTCAATCATTTTAAATATTGTATGTGCTACTTCTCTAAATTTAGGTTTATTTACTACGTCTTCGTCTTTTATACCGTGAATAGCTGTAGATTTAACTGGGATAGGAATACCCGGAGAAATTAACCAAGTTTTCTTTTCTTTATTATCATCTGGAAAAATTTTTAATATTGAAATTTCAATTATTCTATCTTTACTTATATTTATTCCAGTAGATTCTATATCAAAAAAACAAATAGGACGATTAAGTATTAATTTCATTTACTAGATTTTTTTATTAAAAATAATAAATATTAAAAATAATAAACGTGTATAAAAATAAATGTATTTTTCGTATTTTTCAATAATAATGTAATATTTTTAACATATTATTTTTAACATTATAATGATTAATTTTTTTTATGAAATATTTAATTTTAAAATACATAATAAACTATATTTTATCAAAAAAATTATTTTTATATTAAAAAACGAAAAAAAAAAATTAGGTAATATAAATTATATTTTTTGTGATGATAATTATTTATTAAAAATTAATAAAAAATATTTAAAAAAAAATTATTACACAGATGTAATATCTTTTAATTATTCTTTTAAAAAAAATATATCAGGAGATATTTTTATTAGTATTGAAAGGGTAATTGATAATTCTACAAACTTTAATGAAACATTTTTAATTGAATTAGAAAGAGTTATGATACATGCTATATTACATTTTTTAGGGTATAATGATAATAAAGATAATAATATAGAAGTTATGAGAAAAAAAGAAAATTTTTATTTATATGTTTGAAAACATATATGATATTATTGTAGTAGGAGGTGGTCATGCTGGTTCTGAAGCATCTTCTGCTTCATCAAGGATGGGGTGTAAAACATTACTTATTACTAGTAATTTAAATACAATAGGACAATTATCTTGTAATCCATCTATGGGTGGTATAGCAAAAGGGCAAATGATCAGAGAAATAGATGCTTTAGGAGGATATTCTGGATTAATTACAGATTACAGTAGTATACAATTTAGAATGTTAAATAAATCTAAGGGCCCTGCGATGTGGAGCCCAAGATCACAATGTGATAGAAAACTATTTTCTTCTTATTGGAGATTTATTTTAGAAAATAATAAAAATTTAGATTTTTATCAAGATACAGTAGTATCTTTAATTATAAAAAATAATAAAATTTGTGGAGTAAAAACTTTTTTAGGACTTAAAATAAAATCAAAAGCTATAATTTTAACAAATGGAACATTTTTAAATGGATTAATATATATAGGGAAAAAATTAATTTATGGAGGTAGAATAAATGAAAAAGAAGTTAAAGGTATTACTAGACAATTGAAATATTTTGGAATTAAATCTGGTAGAATGAAAACTGGGACATCACCCAGAGTAGATTCACGTTCATTAAATTACAATAAAATGACTACTCAATATGGGGATGATTATCCTAAAAAATTTTCTTTTTTTCATAAAACTAAAAAATTAAAAAAACAAAGTAAATGTTATATTACTTATACTAATAAGGATGTATATGATATAATTAACGATAATTTAAAAAATTCTCCAATTTTAAATAATTATGTTAAAGTAATTGGGCCTAGATATTGTCCATCTATAGAAGAAAAAATAATACGATTTCCTAATCAAAAAAATCATCCTATTTTTGTAGAACCTGAAGGATGGAATACTATAGAAACATATGTAAATGGTTTTTCTACTTCTTTTTCAGAAGATATTCAATATAATTCTTTAAAGAAAATTTCAGGATTTGAAAAAGTTAAAATATTAAAACCAGGATATGCTGTAGAATATGATTATTTTTATCCAGAACAATTAAAGCTTACTCTAGAAAGTAAAATAATTGATAATCTTTTTTTAGCTGGACAAATAAACGGGACAACTGGATATGAAGAAGCAGCTTCTCAAGGTATAGTAGCAGGGATTAATGCTAGTCTAAAAATATATAATAAACCACATGTTATTTTTAAAAGGAGTGAATCTTATATAGGTGTACTTATAGATGATTTAGTTACTAAAGGAACAAAAGAACCATATAGGATGTTTACATCTAGAGCAGAATACAGAATGTTATTACGTCAAGATAATGCTGATGAGAGGTTAACTAATATAGGATATAAAGTAGGATTAATTACTAAAAGTAACTTTAAAAAAGTTGAAAATAAAAAATATAAAATTAAAAAAATTATTAGTTTTTTTGATAAAAATATTTTAAAACCAAAAAATATTAATCATATTTTAAAAAAAAAAATATCTCCAATAATAATTTTTGAAAAAACTATATCAAATATTTTATCAAGATCTGAAATAAACATAAAAGACATTATAAATATTAATTTTATAAGAAAAGCAATAAATAAATATAAAATAATAGATAAAGAAATTTTAGAACAATCTGAAATTAGGATAAAATATAGAGGATATTTAGAAAAAGAAAAAGAAAATGCTAAAAAACTATTAAAATTAGAAAATATATTAATACCATATGGATTTAATTATAATAACATTAATTCTTTATCTACTGAAGCTAAAGAAAAGTTAACATATTACAAACCTAATTCTTTAGCACAAGCATCAAGAATTAGTGGGGTTTCACCTTCTGATTTGAGTATATTATTAATTTATATTAATAAATAAATTAAATTATTTTATATTTTTTTTATAAAAATTTTTAATTTTATTTATTAAAAAGCTTATAATCCAATACATACTGAATATTGATAAAAATATAATACACCAAAATCCAGATAAAGTTATAATTATAAATAATAAAAATCCTAAAAATTTTAATATCATTTTATAAAAATAAATAATAAATATAATGAATTCTAGAATACAAAAAGATACTATAGAATCTATAAAAATACCTATTAATAAATATTGGGGCTCACAAACAGAAAAATCAAGAAAAAATTTTAAAATAGGTGTGCCAGGATCTATGCCTATAGAAATTATACATTCTTTTGGATATTTAAAAAAAGCTTCTGCTTATTCTAATTTTAGATTAGGAAAATTATCAAAAGAAAAAAAAGATATTATTTCTTATGTATGTAATAAAATTATTAATGGAAAATTAGATGATCAATTTCCATTAGTAGTATGGCAAACAGGATCTGGTACTCATACTAATATGAATGTCAATGAAGTTATATCAAATATATCTAATATTATAATTAAAAAAAAATTCAAAAATAAACAATTATTTATTCATCCTAATGATGATGTTAACATGTCACAATCATCTAATGATACTTTTTCTACAGCTATGCATTTATCAGCTTATAAAAAATTAATAGAAAATACTATACCATCTATTAAAAATTTAATAATTTCTTTAAAAAATAAATCTAAATTATTTTCAAATATTATTAAAATAGGAAGAACACATTTAATGGATGCTGTCCCAATTACCTTAGGACAAGAGTTTTCTGGTTATGCACATCAAATAGAACATGGGTTTAATTGTATTAAAAATACCTTAAATAATCTTTCTAAATTACCAATAGGTGGTACTGCAGTAGGTACAGGGATTAACGCACCTTGTGGATACGATAAAATAGTTGTTGAATTCCTTAAAAAAAAAACAAAATTACCTTTAAAAATAACAAAAAATAAATTTGCATATATAGCCTCTCATGATTCTATAGTAGAATCTCATGCAGCATTAAAACAAATTGCAGTATCTTTAATAAAAATATCAAATGATATTCGTTTATTATCATCTGGACCTCGTGCTGGTATTGGTGAAATTTATATTCCAGAAAATGAACCGGGTTCTTCTATTATGCCTGGTAAAGTAAATCCTACTCAATGTGAATCAATAATTATGGTATGTATGCAAATAATAGGAAATGATGTAACAATATCAATGGCAGGCTCTTCAGGTAATTATGAGTTAAACGTTTGTAAGCCTTTAATGATATATAATTTTCTACAATCTGCACAGTTACTTTCAGATTCTTGTAAATCATTTAAATATCTTTGCATAGATGGGATTAGACCAAATTATAATAGAATCGAAAAATTTCTTAATAGATCTTTAATGTTGGTTACAGTTTTAAATGTTCATATTGGATATGAAAAATCTGCACATATAGCTAAAAGTGCATATGATAATAATAGTACTTTAAAAGAAGAAGCAATTCGTTTAGGTTATTTAAATTCCGATGAATTCGATAGATTAGTAGATCCAAAAAAAATGGTATAAACTACCTATAAACATAATTTGAATATGTTTTTTATATTTGAATTAATAATTTTTTCTATTTTTTTTTCTGAAACATCATAAATTTTAGATAATTTTTGAAAAATTAAATATAAATTATATGGTTCATTTCTTTTTCCTCTAAATGGATGTGGAGATAAAAAAGGAGAATCTGTTTCTAAAACTATATTATTTAAATCAATTTTTTTCAAAAATTTAATAACGTTATTATTTTTAAAAGTTATTATTCCTCCAATTCCTAATTTCATACCAATATCTATTATTTTGTAAGCTTGATTTAAATTACCTGTAAAACAATGAAATATTCCTCTAATATTTTTTGTTTTTATAATTTTATAAATTTCATTAAATGATTCTCTACAATGTATTACTACAGGTATTTTTTTTTCTTCAGCCCATTTTAGTTGCTTTATAAAAGCATACTTTTGTTCATAAAATGTATGTTTATTTGAATATAGATCTATACCGATTTCTCCTATTGATATAGGATTATAAAAATTTAATAATTTTTTTATTTTATTTAATTCTTTTTTTAAAGTGTTTATATATACATAATTGGGATGTAATCCAATCATAGGGTAACATACTTTTGGATATTTTTTATTTAATTTTAGTATTTTATAAGCGCTAATACTATTTACAGATGGAATAAAAATTTTTTTTATTCCTTTATTTAATGCTTTTTTAATTACTACTTTAATATCTTTTTCAAATTCTGGCATATCAATATGTGCATGAGTATCAATAATATTCATATATAAATAATAATAAAAATGAAAGCTTATTTATTTTCAGGACAAGGTTCACAATTTATAGGAATGGGTAAAAATTTATATAAAAAAAGTAATATAGCAAAAAAAATATTTAAACTATCTAATGATATTTTAGGTTTTAATATAACGTCAATTATGTTTAATGGACCAAAAAATATTTTACAGAAAACTGAAAATGCTCAATTATCAATATATATATATTCAGTTATTTTATCTAAAATAGATAACAAATTTTATCCTGATATGGTAGCTGGACATTCTTTAGGAGAATTTTCTGCTTTAGCATCAATTAACGTATTTTCTTTTGAAAATGGATTAAAATTAGTTAATAAAAGGGCATCTCTTATGAAAAAAATTTGTGATAAAATTAAAGGGTGTATGGTAGCAATATTAGGATTAAAAGATAATATTATAGAAGATATATGTAATTCTTACGGTAATGGTGTAGTAACTCCATCAAATTATAATACACCAGGACAATTAGTTATATCTGGAGAATATAATTATGTAAAAAAAGTTTGTTCTATTTTAAAAAAAAAAGGTGCTAAAAAAATATTTTATCTACCGGTTAGTGGTGCATTTCATTCTCCAATAATGAAACCAATTGAAAAAAAATTTAGTAGTATTATTAATAAAATGACCTTTAAATACCCAATATGTCCTATTTACCAAAATATAAATGGGATACCTGTAAAAGATACATTTGATATAAAAAAAAATCTTGTAAGACAACTTACTAATCCAGTAAAATGGAAACAATCTATAAAAAATATGTATTTTAATGGAGCAAAAGAATTTATAGAAATAGGAGAAAAAAATATTTTAAAAAAAATGATTAAAAGAATTTTACAATTATAATGTATATATATCAAAATTATTTCCATAGTCATGGAAAAATATTATTAACTGGAGAATATCTTATTTTACATGGGGCTTTAGGTTTAGCTTTTCCTACATGCAAAGGGCAATCATTAACAGTATTTGAAAAAAGAAAATATTCTTCTATTTTAATATGGAAAAGTTATGATAAGTTTGATAAACTTTGGTTTGAAGTAGTATTCAGAATACCTGATTTTAAAATTTGTTATAAAACAGATAAAAAAAGAGCTCTAAAATTAAGAAATATATTATTAAAATTAAAAAAAATACGAAAAAATTTTCTTTCTAGATATTTTGAAAAATATATAGAAACTAAATTAGAATTTTCTATAGATTGGGGGTTAGGTAGTAGTTCAACTTTAATAAATAATATATCAAAATGGAGTGGAGTAAACCCCTATATGTTGTTAGAAAAAGATTTTTATGGTAGTGGTTATGATATAGCTTGTTCTTCTAGTAATACTCCAATAATTTATAAGTTATATAAAAATATTCCATATATTTTTCCAGTACAATTTAAACCTAAATTTATAAATCAGCTATTTTTTTTGCATTTGAATAAAAAACAAAATACACGTAAAGAGATAAATTTTTTTTTGTATAAAAAAAAAGTTTCTATTGAAAACATAAATTATATATCTTATATAACATTAAAAATAGTTTTTTGTAAAACATTAATAGAATTTGAGCAATTACTTATTGAGCATGAAACTATAATTTCAAATATACTAAAATTGCCTACAATAAAAGAACTTTATTTCCCAGATTATATGGGAGTTATAAAAAGTTTAGGAGCATGGGGTGGAGATTTTGTATTGGTTAGTTTTAGAAAAGGTATGAAACAATATTTTTTTGAAAAAGGGTATAATACTATAATACCATTTAGAAAAATGATTTTTTATTTATAAAAAAATTATTTTTTTATATTTTTATGTAAAATATAAATTTCTATAAATTATGTGCAGTAATGTTAATTTAGAAATAGATAGATATAATTATAAATTTTCTACAACTTATGGAACATATAATAATGATAAAGCAATTAATTTTAATAAATTAAGAGAAGATACAGGATTTATTACTTTTGATCCAGGACTTAAAAATACAGGTATTACTAAGAGTTCTATAAGTTTTATAGATGGAAGAAAGGGTATACTTTTATACAGAGGATATCCTATTGAACAAGTTATTGATAAATGTTCATTTTTAGAAACTAGTTATCTTATTTTAAATGGAGAATTACCTGATTCTATAGATATAGACAATTTTTCAAAAAAAATAAAAAAATTTAATTTTCTTGATGAAGAAATTTTGTCAATTTCTAATAAAATACCAAAAGAGTGTCATCCAATGGGGATATTGTCATCTTTAATTAATTTATTAACTATATTTAATATAAAAAATGAGGATAAATATTTATATTTATTAGCTAAAATGCCTATATTAGCATCTTTAGCTTATAGGATTAAAAGAAATTTAACACCACCTTGTACTGATCAAAAGTCATATTATACATCTAATTTGTTAAAAATGTTGTTTTCAGAAAAAAATAGGGAACATAAACCAAATTATATTATAATAGATGCTTTAGATAAATTATTAATATTACATGCTGATCATGAACAAAATTGTTCAACCACTACAGTACGTTTGTTAGGTTCTTCTCATACAAATTTATATTCTTCTGTATCTGCTGGTATTAATGCACTTTGGGGTAAACGTCATGGTGGTGCTAACCAAGAAGTAATAGAAATGTTAGAAAACATATTGAAAAGTGGAGGAAATTTAAAAAAATGGATTAATAAAGCTAAAAATAAAAAGGATCCATTCAGACTAATGGGTTTTGGACATAGAATTTATAAAAATTTTGATCCTAGAGCACAGATAGCTAAAAAAATAGCTGAAGATCTGATTAAAAAATTAAATATTTCTGATCCAATTTTAGATTTAGCTAAAAATTTGGAAAAATATGCACTTAGTGATTCATATTTTAAAGAAAAAAAGCTATACCCTAATATTGATTTCTATTCTGGTATTGTTTATCAAGCTATAGGAATCCCAAAAAATATGTTTACTGTAATGTTCGCATTAGGAAGATTACCAGGGTGGATGGCTCATTGGAAAGAAATAAGGAATAATAACGATCCTATAGGTAGACCTAGACAAATATATATAGGTAATAAAAAAAGAAATATTATTAAATGTGGATGAAGGGATTTGAACCCTTACGCTTTTATAAGCATCAGATTCTAATTCTGACGTGTCTACCATTTTCACCACATCCACAAATAGTTATAAAGTATATTATTAGTTATTTTATATCTTTTTCTTGTGTCTATTTTTTCTTCTTCTTTTTTTTCTTTTATGAGTAGCTATTTTTTTTCTTTTTCTTTTTTTCCCATTTGGCATAATTATTTATTTTTTATTTATTTTTATAGGTACATTTTTTTTTACTGAATCAGTAGGTACATTTTTTTTTACTGAATCAGTAGGTACATTTTTTTTTACTGAATCAGTAGGTACATTTTTTTTTACTGAATCAGTAGGTACATTTTTTTTTACTGAATCAGTAAAAGATTTTGAGGGTTTAAATGCTGGTATGTTATGTTCAGGAATTATAATAGAAGTATTTTTAGATATATTACGACCTAACTTCTTGGCTCTATATTTTACAATAAAAGACCCAAATCCTCTTAAATATACATTTTCTCCTGAAATTAGGCTATTTCTAATTTTTTTCATAAAAGTTTCTATCACTTTTTGCGTATCAACCCTATCATATCCAGTTTCTAATATAATTTCTGTTATTATGTCTGCTTTTGTCATGTTAATAAATCATTTCATTAAAAATAACAAGGTTTTCGGGGACTAAGTTATTTAGTAAATATAACAATTTTTTGTAAAATTGATCTAAAATTAAATTATATATAATTTTTTTATAACAATACAAAAAAAATATTTTAAAAAAAATATTTTTTATGTTATATTGAAAACATATTTTTAATATAATTTTTGTGGCAAAAGAATTCTCGGATAATATTTTTTTAGAAAAAATTTTATATTTATTTTTTTATTTAACATTAATAATAATTATTTTATTTTTTTCTGCTTTAATATCTGGTTCAGAAACATCTTTTTTTTGTTTAAATTCAAAAATTTTAAAAAAAAAAATAAAAAAAGATTCTTATAAAGAAAATTTATTATTAATAATTTTAAAAAATAAAAAAAAACTTTTAGCTACAATATTAATATTTAATAATATTTCAAATATTGGTATTGTTATTTTAACTTCTTATTTAATTAGTATTTTTTTTAAAAAAAAATGTTTTTTAATTTTAAATTATTGTATACCAATAATATTTTTAGTAAAAGTTGTTTTTATAACTTTTATTTTGTTATTATTTGGCGAAATAATTCCTAAAATATATGCAAGTAGAAATAAAATGAAATTTTCTATTTTTATGTCAAAACCAATAATTTTTCTTTTAAAAATATTTAATCCTATTAGTAATATTATTATTAGTATTACAGGATGCATAGAAAAAAAAATAAGACAAAAAAAATGTTTAATATCAATTGATCAACTTTCAGAAGCGCTAAAAATAACATCAAATAAAAAAAATATTAAAGAAATTAATTTTTTACAAAGTATCGTCGATTTTAGTAGTAAAGAAACACATCAAATTATGACTCCTAGAATAGATATATTTTCTTTAAATAAAAATATAAGTTTCAATAATGTATTAAAATTAATACGTTGTAATGTTTATTCTAGAATTCCTGTATATAATAAAAATATAGACGACATAGAAGGTATTTTATATGCAAAAGATCTTATACCTTTTATTAATAAAGATAATGTAAATTGGAATAGATTAATATATCCACCTTTTTTTGTACCAGATAATAAAAAAATAGATGATTTATTAAATGATTTTAAAAAAAGAAAAATTCATTTGGCTATTGTAGTAGATGAATATGGAGGTACTTGTGGTATAGTTACACTCGAAGATGTAATTGAAGAGATAGTAGGTGATATTATAGATGAATTTGATAAATATAGTGAGACTTATTCAAAAATATGTGATAATAATTACTTTTTTGATGGTAAAACTACTTTAATTAATTTTTATAAAATTATGAATATAAAAGAAAAAATTATTTTTGAATCTAAAAAAGGTGAAGCAGATACTTTAGGTGGTTTTATTATGGAAATAAATAAAAATTTTCCTAAATTAAAACAAAAGATTAATTTTTTAAATTATTATTTTATAATAAAAAGTATACAAAATAAAAGAATTAAAACTATAGAAGTAATTAGGGAAAAAATAACTTACAATAATAATTTTTCCGATTGACTTAATTTTTATTTAATGACTTTATTTTATGAATAATAAAAATGTTATAAAAGTACTACCATTAGAAGTAATTAATCAAATTTCTTCAGGAGAAATAATACAAAGGCCTTCTTCTGTATTAAGAGAATTATTGGAAAACTCTATTGATGCTAATGCAAAAAAAATTGATATTTTTATTAAAAATTTTGGGAATGAATTAATTCAATTAGTGGATGATGGAATAGGTATGAACATTCATGATGCAAAAATGAGTATAAATAAACATGCAACTTCAAAAATAAGAAATATTAATGATTTATTTAATATTCATTCAAAAGGATTTAGAGGTGAAGCTTTAGCTTCTATATCTTTAGTATCTCAATTGGAAATAAAAACTAAAACAAAAGATAGTCTTCTTGGTATACATTTATTTATAGAAAAAGGTAAGATTAAAAAAGAAATTTTAATAAATATGATAAATGGTACTAGAATATCTGTAAAAAATTTATTTTACCAAAATCCCATTAATAAAAATTATTTAAAATCTCCAGAAAAAGAATATAAATATATTATAAATGAATTTTATAAAATTGTACTTGCACATAGAAATATATTATATAGATTTTATCACAATGGTAAAATGATTTTTTTTTTCCCTAAAAATTCTTTAATAAATAGAATTAAAGATATTTTTAATGTTGAAATTAATAATTTTAAAACAATATTTATCAAACAAAATAATATTACTATAGATGGATTCATAAGTATTCCTAACAACTTAACAATAAAAAATGGTAATCAATTAATATGGATAAATAAAAGAAACGTTAAATATAATGAGTTACATAAAAAAATTATATATTCTTATAAAAAAATATTAAAAAGATTAAAAACTATTTCATATTTTATTTTTATTAATTTACCTGTAAATTTAATAAATTTTAATATACATCCCTATAAAAAAGAAGTAAAAATTCAAAAAGAAGAAGAAATAGGATGTTTAATACAAAAGGAAATTAAAGAAACATTATTTTATCAATATAAAATAGATAATAATATTAATAATTTCAATATAAATCAAGAATATAAAAAAAAACATAAAGAAAATGTAGTACAATTTGAAAATTGTATGAAGGATCATTTACAATTATTAAATAATGTAAAATATTCTAAAATAGAAAATTGTAAAAAATATTTTATAAAATGGAAAAAATATATATCAATTAAAAATATTTTACAAATTAATAAAAAATATATAATTTTTAATCCAAATAATGAAGATATAATTTTATTTGATCAACATCAAATACATAAACAAATTCTTTATAATTATTTTAAAGAAAAAAAAATATTTTTTATAAAAATTACTCCTGTTAAAATACCATTACTAAAAAAAGAAATAATTGTACTAAATTATATAAAAAAAAATCTAATAAAATTAGGATTCCTTTTTTATTTTTATAGAAAAAATATTTATTTATATTCTATACCAAACAACGTAAAAATAGAAATTATAATTAAAATATTAAAATCAATATTAAAATACAATTTTGTAAAAAATAAATATATACAAAATAATAAAATTATAATAAAACATATAGTTACTTCAATTTCTATAAAGCATGGAGATACTTTATTACCATTTCAAATGAAAAAATTAATAGAAGATTTATTAAATTGCAAAAATATAACAAAAGACTATAAACCAGCATACTTAATTTTAAATAATATTTTTATAATTAATATATTTTTTATTGTATTTTTTTAAGTTATTTTTTAAAAATTATATAATTATTATTTTACTTTAGTCATTAATCTATTATAACGTATTTTCCAATATGAAAAATTAAAAGGATCTTGTTGATCCCAATCAATACTCATCCATATAAATGAAAGTTTTCCAATTATATTGTCTTCTGGGACTAAACCCCAATATCTAGAATCATAAGAATTATGTCTATTATCCCCCATCATAAAATAATAATTATTATTAACTTTATAATATTTTTTTAAATTTTTATTAATAATTTTAATATTTTCATATTCAAGTATATTTTTATAAATAGAATAATTTTTTTTAGTAATTTCAATTAATTCTCCTTTTTTAGGAATATATAATGGACCAAAAAAATCTCTATTTATACTACAATCATTAAATATTAAATTTTCCATTAAAGAAATAGGATAAATTATGGGTTTAATAGAAATTATATTTTTAAATATTTTTTTAATGTAATTTACCTTTTTCTTAGTTAACATAATTTTATAATGAAAAATATTTTTTTTTTTATAAAAAATATTTACTTCTTCAAGATCCATTTTATTTTTAAGATATCCTAAATCTAAAGGTTTATTGATTGTTGTTATTAAATAAGATTGTTGTTTTTGTGACGTATTATATTCTTTTTTATTATTTACAAATAATACACCATTTATAATAGAAATTAAATCACCTGGAACCCCAATACATCTCTTTAGATAATTATCTTTTTTTTCAAAAATATTATTATATTTTTTAGGAAAATTAAAAACTACTATATCATTTCTTTTTATTTTATTTATTTTAAAAATACGAAAATAACTTGGTCGTAATAATGATAAAAAATTATTATTATAATAATTAAAAATTGATAAATAACTAGGGACTTTTAGTATTCTTAATCCATAATTTATTTTATTAACTAATACAAAATCACCAACTAATATAGTTTTTTCCATAGAAGAAGTAGGTATAAAAAATATATTAATTAAATAACTATTTAAAAATAATGCTAAAATAATTGGAATTATATAAGATCTACTGTTATTATTTATATCTAAGTTTTTAGATAACTTTGTATTCTTGGAAAAATTAACATATCCAGTATAAAATATTCCAATAGATAACATAAATAAAATATTATCAATAATTTTATTCTTTCCAAAAAGAGATATTAATTGTTTCCATAAAAAAAGATATAAAATATTACTAGTTACCGGAAAAATTATAAAAAAACTCAACCATAATGGTTTTTTTATAATTTTTAAAATAACTATAATATTATAGAATGGTATACAATATTTAATATAAGATATACCTAACTTTTTGTATAAATTATTAGTTATTAATATGTGTATTATGTTTTCTAAAAGTTTAAAACTAATAAATAAAATAAAATACTTCATGTTATTTTAATACATAATATTTTATAAATTTAATACGTCTTTCATAGTATGATATCCTGTTTTTTTATTAAAAATAATCCATTCTGCTGCTGTTATTGCTCCTAAAGAAAATCCATTTCTATTATTTGCTACATGTTTAATATTTATATCTTCTATTTCAGAAGAAAATTTCACAGTATGTTCTCCAACTATTTTATTTAATCGTTTTGAAATAATTAAAATATTATCATTATTATTTTTATTCATAGTCCATAATTTTTTCATGTTATTATTAATTATTTCTTTAGCTAAAGTAATAGATGTTCCACTAGGTTTATCTACTTTTTCTTTATGATGAATTTCTTCTATTTCAACTTTATATTTTTTAGAATATGGATATAATAATTTAGATAATATGTTAGTTATTTTACAAAAAATATTCATTCCAATACTAAAATTAGATGAATATAAAAAAGTTCCATTATAATTTTTACACATTTTTTTTATAATACTTAATTTATCTGTCCAACCTGTAGTTCCAGAAACAATAGGTATTCTATTTTCTAAACAAATTTTAATATGCCTAAATACTGATTTAGGATGACTAAATTCTATTACTACATCTGGTTTTTTATAAAAATCATTATAAGAAAAAATTTTATTATTACACGATAATATTTTATGATTTCTAATTTTTGCAATTTTTTCTATAGATTTACCCATTTTACCATATCCTACTATTGATATTTTCATAAATAATAAATTTTATTAAATTTGTAATATTTATTTTGCCCACGTGGTGAAATTGGTAGACACGCCACCTTGAGGGGGTGGTATCTATATTAAAAAGATGTGCTGGTTCAAATCCAGTCGTGGGTATTTTAAGTAATTACTTAATTTAGGTAATCACTATCTATATAATTTAAATTTTTTTATTAGTAGTATTTAAAATAATAAATTTTACAAAAAATTTTAATAATAAAAATATTATATTATACCAATTTAAAACTATGATTAAGATTATAATAAAAAATATTTTTACTATTTGTTATTTTTTTTCATGTATTAAATTACGTATAAAATAACATACTTTATATAATTCACTATATTTTAAATATTTTAATTCTCATTATAATTTTTTCTATAATTATTTTATTACTATTCTATTTAAAAATTTATTACATACATTATGATACTTAATATAATTTTTCAAATATCAGTATTATATAATATAACACAAATATAAAATACGTATTGTGGCACGTATAAAAATTAAAATATATCAAATAAATCTATTTTTATGATATTAATGAAATTAAATTTTTAGTAAGTTATTATACTATTTATTAATTATAATTACTAATTTTTATTTTTTTTAAAATATGATATTGAGATGAAAAAATTACAGTATATATCCAAAAAATATATCTAAAACCTAAATATTAATACACTTCATTTTTAAAATTTATTTATAATAAATATTCTTTGCAAATACCAATATAAATTTATAAAATTTTTTCTAAACTATTATACTTAATTATAATTTTATAAAATCTTGATTAATAAGTTTAGCACAAAAATAAAGTTTTTTTAAAAAAAAGTTTGTGTAATTTTATAATTATTTGTTATTAATAGTTTTTATTTTATTAATAAAATTATTAAGAAATAACACCTGAACCAATTAATTCTTTTTTAATATACCATACTGCAAACTGTCCTTCAGTTATAGCGTATTGATAATATTTGAATTCTATAAATATACCTTCTTTAAATTTATGCAGTATAGATGATTGTAATGGTTGCCTGTATCTAATTCTACATTTAACATTTATAGTATTATTTATTGAATTTAAATTAAAATTATTTCTTATCCAATGAATGTTATTTTTTTTTATAAACAAATATTTTCTGTATAAACCTGGATGTTTTTTCCCAATTCCAGTATAAACAATATTGTTATTAACATCAGTATCTATAACAAAAACAGCTTCTGAAAGGCCCCCTATAGAAATACCTTTTCTTTGTCCTTTAGTGTATAAATAAGCACCTTTATGAAATCCTATAATTTTACCATCTGATACTTTATATTTTGGTTTTCTTGATAAGTAAAAAAGTTTTTCTTCTGAAGAAGAAAAACTTTTTTTTCTATTATAGATTAATGAATTAGAGTCTATATTAATAATTTTACCTTTTTTTTCTGGGATCCTTGTATGTAGAAATTTTGATAATTTTATTTTTCCAATAAAACATAATCCCTGTGAATCTTTTTTTAATGCATTTATTAATCCATTATCTTTTGCGATATTCCTAACTTTTTCTTTAGTTAAATATCCTAGTGGGAATAAAGATTTTTTAAGTTGATATTGATTTAATTGACATAAAAAATATGATTGATCTTTATTTATATCTTTTCCTATTAAAAGTTTGTATATAGTTTTATTATTATGCTTGATTTTTTTTTTAATTGCATAATGTCCAGTAGCAATGTAGTTTGCTTTTAGATTATTTATAGCAATTTTTAAAAAAAAATTAAATTTTATTTTTCTATTACATAGAATATCAGGGTTAGGTGTATTACCATTTTTATATTCATTAAACATGTAATTAAGTACATATTTTTTATATTCTTTTTTCATATCTATTATTTGAAAAGGTATATTTAGTCTATTAGCGACTAACATAGCATAAATACTATCTTCTTTCCATATACATGAAAAATCATAATTTGAATTATCCCAGTTATCCATAAATATACCAATTACATCATATCCTTGTTTTTTAAGAATTAATGCTGCTACACTAGAATCAACACCTCCTGATAATCCAACAACTATTCTTTTCATTTTTTTTTTAAAAAATTAAAAATAGAATATATATTTTTATTAAGAAAACATTTCCCTAACACGATCAAAAAAAGATTTTTCTAAATTTTCTGGATGTGGTATAAAATTATCATTTTTCCTCATAGTTTCAAAAAATTTTTTTTGTTCTTCATTAATTTTTTTTGGTGTCCAAACGTTAATATGAATTAGTAAACTACCATGACCATATCCATCTATATTTGGCAAACCTTTATTCTTTAATCTTAAAGTTTTACCAGATTGTGTCCCTGAAACTATTTTTATTCTAGCTTTACCATTTATAGTAGGTATTTCTTTTGAAGCCCCTAAAATAGCATCTGAAAATGATATATACAAATCATAATGTAAATTATTACCTTCTCTTTTTAAATTGGAATGAGGAATTTCTTTTATTAATACTATTAAATCTCCAGAGATACCATTAAATGGTGCATCATTTCCTTTTTCTTGTATTTTTAATTGTATTCCTTCTGTTAATCCTCTTGGTATTTTTATTGTAACTAATTCTTCTTTTTTTATTAATCCATATTTATTAGCACCATAAGGTATATTTTTTATATTTTTACCAGTCCCTGAACATACATAACATTGAGAAGCAGTTTGCATTCTACCTAATATGGTATTGGTAATACGAACTATTTGTCCTGTACCATTACAAGAAGAACATGTTTTAAATTTTATACCATTAGCTACTCTAAGTCTTTTTACCTTAATTTTTTTTTCTACCCCGTTATATATTTCTTCTAATGTAAGTTTTACTTTTATCCTTAAATCACTACCTTTTATTTTTTTATTTCTATTTGATTTAGAAAATCCAAATCCAGTAAAATTATCACCAAAAGCATCAGAAAAAATATCACCAAAATTAGTAAAAATATCTTCCATATTCATACCTGATGTACTTGATGAACCACCTCTTATACCAGAATGACCAAATTTATCATAACGTTCTCTTTTTTCTGAATTACTAAGAACTTCATAAGCTTCAGCAGCTTCTTTAAATTTTTCTTCTGCTCTATTTTTATCAGATAAATTTTTATCTGGATGGTATTTTATAGCTAATTTTCTATATGCTTTTTTTATTTCGTTTATAGTAGAATTTTTAGAAATACCTAAAACTTCATAATAATCTTTTTTCATTAAAAAATTATTTTTTATTATTATTTTCCTGTTATAACCTTAGCATGTCGTATAACTTTTTCTTTTAAAATATATCCATCTTCTACAACTTCTATAATTTTACCTTTTAATTCCTTTTTTGTAGAAGGTATTTGTGTTATAGCTTCATGAAAATCTGTATTAAATTTATCACCTTTTTCTATATTTATTTTTTCTAAGCCTTTTACTTTTAAAGTTTTATAAAATTTTTCTTGTATTAAATGGATACCTTCAACCAATTTTTTTTCTTTAGATATTTTAAAATTTTCCATACATCTTCTAAAATCATCTAATATTGGTATAAAATCTATTATAATTTCTTCTTTAACTGTACTAAATATATCAAATCTTTCCTTTTGAATTCGTTTTTTATAATTTTCAAATTCTGCAAAAATTCTTAAAAATTTATCTTTTTCTTTGTCTAATTTTTGTTTAATATCTTTTATACATTTTTCTAATTTATCTTTATTAAAATTTTTATTTTTCGTAGTTGATTTTTTACATTTTTTATAATTATTAGATTCAATATTTTTATCTTCTTGTTTATTCATAATTTTTTTTTACAATTATTATAAAATCAAATTAACTTTTTTATATACTAAAATAACTAAAATAAAGAATTAAAGTTTAAATATTTTCTAATTATATTTAATTTTTTACGAGCTATGATTTTTGCTTTTTTAGCACCTAAATTTAATATTTTATCTAATAAATTTGTATTTTTCATGTAAAATTTAAATTTTTCCCTTTCAAATTTAAATTTATAAAGTATATGATTATATAATTTTTTTTTTGCTTCCATGTACCCATATTTTCCTAAAATATATTTTTTTTCCATATTTCTTACTTCGTCAAATGTGGATATTAGTTTATATAAATAAATTATATAATCAGTTTTAGGATTTTTTTTATCTTTAAATGATTTATTATCTGTACGAATTTTCATAATATTTTTTTTTAAAACTTCACTAGAAGAAAAAATATCAATGAAATTATTTCTTGATTTACTCATTTTTTCACCGTCTATACCATTAATATACATTGTATGTTTTTTAAAAAATGGATTTGGTAAAACAAATAATTTTTTATTTATTTTACGATTAAAAAAATTAGCTATTTTTCTAGATATTTCTATATGTTGTATTTGATCTTTTCCTACTGGTATAATTTCTGCATCATATAATAATATGTCAGAAGCCATTAGTATAGGATAATAAAATAAACCAACATTTACTGTATTATTTTTTTTACTTTTAAAAGCGTGTGCTAATTTTAATCTTTTATATGAGAAAAAACAACTTAAATACCATGCTAATTCTGTTACTTCTGTGACATCTGATTGCCTATAAAATATACAATTATCTATATCTAATCCAAATGCCATCCATGTAGCAACAATTTTATATATACTGTCTTTAATATTTTTAATATTTTCTAATTCAATCAAAGAATGTAAATCTGCTATAAAAATAAATGATGTATCTTTAGGTCTTACATTAGCCATTTTTATAGATGGTATAACAATACTTAAGATATTTCCTAAATGTGGGGTCCCAGTACTTTTAATCCCTGTTAACATCCTAGTAATCATGTATAAATAAACTTATAAGTTTTTTATTGTATCTAATCCTCCTATAATTTCAAGTATTTCTTTTGTTATAGATGTTTGTCTTTCTTTATTATAGTTTAATATTAAATTTTTTTTAATATTAGAAGCATTTTCTGAAGCTTTATGCATTGATATCATACGAGATGTATTTTCTGATACAACAGATTCTAAATAAATTTTATTTAATTTTATTTCTATATAATTTTTTATCAAAAAATTAAAAGTTTCTTTAAAAGAATTATCTAATATATAATCTTTTTTATAATATTTATTAATGTTATTTATTTTAATAAACGAAAATATATTTTCAATAATAGGCTTTTGATATAAAGAATTTTTTAAAGTATTATATACTAAATGAATAGAAGAAAATTTTTTATTAAATAAATCTTCAATAATTTTTGTTATAAAAATTTTTATTGATATATTTTTATAATAAATTTTATATTTTTTTTTCTCAATAAAATCAATTCCTTTTTTACCAAAGATAGAAAATATATATTTATCATATTTTTTTATTATATAATTAATATTATTAAAAATTAATAAATTAAAAGATCCACATAATCCTTTATCAGAAGTAAATACAATAAATAATTTTTTTTTACTTTTTTTAAAAAAATTGAAAAAATTTTTTCTATCATTATTTTGCAATAAAAATAAATCTAATAATAATTTTTCTATATATAATAAGTAATTTTTTATGTTATCAAGTTTATGTTTATTTTTTTTTAATTTAACAATAGAAATCATTTTCATGGCTTCTGTCGTTTTAATTACTGAATTAATTGAAAATATTCTTTTTTTAGTCTCTTTTAGATCAGACATTGGTAAAATATTTATTTATTATTCTATTAGCAGTGCTTTCTAATATATTTATAATTTCAGTATTTAAAATACCACTTTTTATTAATTTTAATATATCTGAGTGTTCTTTTTTTAATAAAAAAAGATAATGATATTCAAAAAAAGAAATTTTATTAATAGGAATATTTTCTAAAATATTTGTAGTCCCTATATAAATTATTGAAATTTGTTCTGATATATCATATGGATTATATTGTTTTTGTTTCAATATTTCAATATTTATTTTACCCTTTTTTAAAATTTTCATAGTAGATTCATCTAATTCTGAACCAAATTTTGAAAATTCTTCTAATTCTCTAAACTGAGCTTGATCTAATTTTAATGTACTTGACACTTGTCTCATAGAAAAAATTTGAGCTGATCCACCTACTCTTGATACAGATATATTTTCGTTAATTGCTGGTCTTATCCCAGAATGGAAAAGTTCTTTTTCTAAAAATATCTGCCCATCTGTAATAGAAATAACATTAGTAGGTATGTAAGAAGAAATATCTCCAGCTTGTGTTTCAATTATTGGAAGTGATGTTAAAGATCCACCACCTTTTATATAAGAATTAATAGATATTGGGATATCGTTCATTTTTTTAGCCATATTTTTATCTTTTATTATTTTTGCTGAACGTTCCAAAAGACGAGAATGTAAATAAAATACATCACCTGGATATGCTTCTCTACCTGGAGGTCGCCTTAATAACAAAGATATTTCTCTATATGATACAGCTTGTTTTGATAAATCATCATATATAATAAGTGCAGATCTACCAGTATCTCTAAAATACTCTCCAATTGCAGTTCCTGAAAATGGAGCATATACTTGCATAGCGGCAGATTCAAATGAATTAGATGCTACTATTATTGTATATGACATAGCACCTTTTTTTTCTAAAATATTTTTTATTCTAGCTATTGTAGATCCTTTTTGTCCAATTGCTACATAAATACAATAAACTGGATTATTATTTAAAAATTTTTTTTGATTAATAATAGTATCAATAGCAATTGTAGTTTTACCAGTTTGTCTATCACCAATTATTAATTCTCTTTGTCCTTTTCCAATTGGAATCATAGAATCTATAAATTTTATACCAGTATGAAGTGGATCTTTAACTGGTTCTCTATAAATTACACCTGGTGCTTTTCTTTCTATAGGCATTTCAAATGTTTTACCAATTATTGATCCTTTTTCATCAATAGGGTTGCCTAATACATTTATAACACGTCCAATAAGCCCCTCTCCTACTTTTATTGTAAAAACTTTATTTGTTCTTCTTACAAGATCGCCTTCTTTTATTTTATTAGTAGAATTAAGTACTATAATACTAACATTATCTTCTTCAAGGTTTAAAATAACTCCTTTAACATTATTATCAAATTTAACTAATTCTCCATAGAAAGCAGAATTTAATCCAAAAGATCTAACTACACCATCACCTACTTGTACTACTATACCGTATTCTGAAAGTTTTGATTCAAATTTTATATCAGATAGTTGTTCTTTTATAATTGATGATATTTCAGAATATTTTAAACTTGACATCTATTAATTATTTAATTTATTTTTAATTTTATTTATATTATTCTTAATACTAAAATCCCATTCTTTATAATCTTTATATAAAATAAATCCTCCAATAATAGATGTATCAATTTTATTGTTGATATGTATTTTCGAATATTTATTATTAAAAATTTTTTTTGCAATTATATATTTAATATCTTCGCTAAGTTTATATGTACTAACAATAGTACATATAACAATATTTTCTTTATATCTATCATATATATTGAAATATTTTAATAAAATTTTTTGTAATAAATTTTCCCTATTTTTTAAAATTAAAAATTTTGTAAAATTATAAATAAATAAATCAAAATTATAAAAAATTTTTTTTACAATTTTGATTTTTCTTCTTATATATAATAATTTTGTATTAAAAAATTTAATAAAATTTATATTATTTTGTAGCAAAGAAAAAATAAATTTAATATTTTTATGAAAAAAATTATTTTTTTTAGTATATTCAAATAGTATTTTAGCATAATGTTTAATTACTCTATCCTCTAAAAACATATAAAAATTATTGTATATTTTTATCTATTAAACTTTTAATAAATTTTTCTTGTATATCTTTTTTATATAATTTTTCTCCTAATATTTTCTCAGATATATTTATAGAAATTTCTTGTATTTCATTTTTCAATTCTATAAGAGCTTTTTTTTGCTCTATATGTATATTTTTTTTAGCTGTATTTACCATTTTTTTTTGTTTTAAAAGGCATTCTTTTTCCGTTTTAATTTTTATCTCTTCTTTAAGATTTTTTGCTTCTTTTATTATAATTTTTTGTTCTTTATAAGCTTTTTCTAAGATGGTACTTTTTATAATATTTATTTTATTTAATTCTTGTTTTAATTTTAATGCATTATTTACAGATTTTTTAATATAATTCTCTCTTTTATCTATGAAATTTATAATAGGTTTAAAAGCAAATTTGGAAAGAAAAAAAATTAACAGTAAAAATATTATTGTATGCCAAAAAATTAAACCAAAAGAAGGAGTAATTAAATCCATACATTAAATTATTTAAAAACTGCTAATAATGCGGTTACTATACCAAATAACGTAGCACCTTCAATTAATGCACATGCTATAATCATTGCATTTTGAATTTTATCAGAAGCTTCAGGTTGTCTAGCTATTGCTTGCATAGCAGAATTACCAATTTTACCAATTCCTAATCCTGCTCCTATAACAGCTAATCCTGCTCCTAATGCGGCTAGACCTGAATATGTTAAATCTATGTTGTCCATAATTAATGATTTTTATAATTTTTAACAGATGTTCCTATCAACAATGCAGATAAAGTTGTAAAAATAAAAGATTGTAAAAAAGATACCATAATATCTAATATAGATATAAATAAACCAAAAGTTATAGAAAATCCAGCTATAAAAATATTTTTTAAAATAAAAATTATACAAATAAAACTTAACATTACAATATGTCCAGATGTTATGTTAGCAAATAACCTAATACATAAAGTCAATGGTCTTATTAAAAGTCCTATTAATTCAATTGGAGCAAGAAGTAATTTAATTCCAATTGGGACTTTAGGTATCCATAAAATATGTTTCCAATAACTATTTGTACTATTTATAATAGTTATAAAAAAAGTTATTATAGATAAAACAAATGTAATATTAATATTACCTGTTATATTTGGAAAAATTGGTATTATACCCATTAAATTATTAATTAATATAAAAAAAAATAATGTTAATAAAAAAGGAAAAAATTTTCTATATTTATATTTTCCAATATAAGGTATTGCTATTTCGTTTCTTATAAAAATTATAATATTTTCTATTAGTATTCCTATTTTATATTTAGGATAAAAAAAATTATTATAATTATTTTTTATAAAAAATAATAAAAAAAATAATAATGAAGAAGAAATAATAATAGCTAAAACATTTTTTGTTATAGATAAATCAATTACTTTTTCTTTTGTATCATTAATTTTATTTATTTCATATATATAATCATTAAACATTTTATAGTCCCCATATTTTCCTTTAACTATATTATTATTATGAAAAATATGTGAATTAAAAAATTCAAATCCATTATTCCATAAAATAATTGGCAATGGAATATATATTTTATTTTTATTGTTTTCTATAATATTCCATTCATGAGAATCTTTTATATGATCAAAAATTGTATTATATATAGAAAAATTATTAACATTTTTATTATTATCAAATAGAATAATAAAACAGGAAAAACATAATAACAACTGTATTACTTTCATTCAACTAAAATAAAAAATAAAAAACAAATTTATAATTTTTTTATGTGTAAAAAAAACTTTAATATAAATTTAATTAAATTTATATTAAATATTTTTTAATTTTCTAAACAAAAATAATTAAAAATATTTTATTCATAATAAACTCTAATTGGAGGATAATATAACCGATATATATAACCAAAAATAACAATAAATAAAGGATTTTATTCGATAATAAATAATACTAAAAAAAAATATTATAAAAATTAATAACTAAATTATAGTTTGGTATTGGTTATTCTAGTTTTTCTTGTATTTTTCAATAAATAATTATTTAAATAAAAATTATATATGCATGGTTAACTTATATAAAAAAATTTAGTATTTGTACTAAATTTATATATTTTATAATGATTTTAATAATGTAATTTTATTCAATTACATATAAAAAGAACTAAAAAACTAAAATAAATTAATTTGGTTATAAACTACAACTAATCCAACTATCAATAATAAAAAAAAATAAATTATAAAATAATTTTTATTGATTATTAAAATATACAATTAAAAATACTAAATACTATAAAATTAGGAAAATTAGATTATGATATAGTTAATTTATATGGTAATAATTTATTTATTAAGAATTTATTTATTAAGTATTAGTATCAAGTATTAATTACATTAAAATATTATTAAAAATTATAATTCATAAATATATAAAAAATATAACTGGTTGTTTTTTATGGATTATTTATGTTTTGTTTACAATAAAAATATGATAATTTATTATCCTAAATTTGTTCATAATAAAATTAATTTTATAGTAGCAAAAAAAAAGTACAAATTAACAAAAATATTTAAATTATCTTAAAATTTTGTTGGAACAAAAAGTTTAATTTATAATACAAAAAATATTAATCATTGGAACCCATAAAAATTAGTAAAATATAAGTATACAAAATTATCTAATTAATTTATCATTAGGAATAGAAAACTCATAATATATAAATTATATTAAACAAGTTTTATTGTAATTTATCATCATTTATATTAATTCCTATATTTAATAATTCTTTTCGTATTTTATCTGAATAATACCATTCTTTATTTTTTCTCATTTCTTTACGAATAATAATTAATTTTTTAATAATTATATCTAATTTTTTAGATTTATTATTACTTCTTTTTAATGAATTATCTTTTTTAAATCCAAGTATATCGAAAAAAAAATAATTCATATATTTTTTTAGTAAAAAAAAATTATCTTTATTTATTTTTAATAATGACCTTTTTATTAAATTAGATGCTTCAAATAAATTAGATATTAGTAAAGGGATATTAAAATCATCATTAATAGATTTATAACATTTTATAATCCAATCATTAGTATTAAAAAAATTATCTTGTGTATTTTTTGTTGGTGTAAAATTATTTAAAATTTCTAAAGATCGAATAATATTTAAATATGATTTTTCTGATTTTTTAAAATCTATTTTTGAAAAATTTATAATACTTCTATAATGGGATTTCAATATAAAAAATTTAAAAATATTTGAACAATTATTAGTATATTCTTTAATAATATCTTGTAATTTTAAAAAATTTCCTTTAGACTTACTCATTTTATATCCATCTATTGTTAACATATTACTATGCATCCAATAACGCGCTGAACTATTATTTGTATTATAAATGCTATTAGATTGTGCTAATTCACATTCGTGATGAGGAAATTTAAGATCTATCCCCCCCCCATGTATATCAAAATAACTACCTAAATATTTTATACTCATAGCGGTGCATTCAATATGCCACCCTGGAAACCCTTTCCCCCATGGAGAAGTCCAATTCATAATATGATTATAATTTGCTTTTTTCCATAAACAAAAATCTTTTGAATTTTTTTTTTCTTTATTATAAAAAGTATCACTAGTATATAAATTATCTATTTTGTTATTACTTAATACTCCATAATTATATAATTTAATATATTTATTAATATCAAAATAAATAGAACCATTTACTATATACGCTAGTTTTTTTTTAACTAATTTTTTAATCATATCTATTTGTTCTATTATATGCCCTGTAGCAATAGGTTCTATATTAGGATTTAATAAATTTAAAAAATTTAAAGAATTATGAAATGACGTAGTATACTTATTAACTATTTCCATTGGTTCAATCCCTTCTATTATAGATTTTTTTAATATTTTATCTTCTTCGAATTCATTATTTTCTAAATGTCCTACATCGGTTATGTTTCTAACATAACGTACTTTATATCCTAAATGTATAAAATATCTAACAATTACATCAAAAATTATAAATGTTCTATAATTTCCTAAATGTAAATAATCATATACGGTTGGTCCACATACATAAATACCTACATAATTTTTATGTAAAGGAGAAAATAATTCTTTTTTTTTTTTTAAAGAATTATATATTTTTAAAATATGTTTTCTTCTTATAAAAATATTTTTCATTAATATAAAAATTCAAAAAATTTATAACTTACTAATTAAAAAGTATTTTATATAATAAATTATTTAAAATTAGTTCTTAAAAAACTGTGGTATTTTACAAAAAGGTATAGGATCTATTTTATGTTTATTTTTTTTATTAAATTTATTATATATAAATAATACGTTTTTTTCTCTTTCTGATATAGAATTAATATTTTTTTTTAAAACAAACTTGTCATTGTTATAATTCATTGCCCATTCTAATTCTTCGTATGTAGCTCCTAACTGTTGTTCATCAGTTCTTTTATCATTCCATAAACCATCATTTGGTTCTGCATTTTGAATTTCAGGAATAACATTTAATTTTTTAGCAATAATACGTATTTCACTTTTATTTAAATCAGATATAGGTTGTATATCTACACCACCATCTCCATATTTTGTAAAAAAACCCACTCCAAAATCTTCTATTTTATTACCAGTACCAACTACAATATAATCGTAAATATTAGCATAGTAATATAATGTAATCATACGTATTCTTGCCTTTATATTAGCAATAGCTAATTGTTTTTTATCATTTATTATTTTATTATCTTTTTTTATTAAAGTATAATAAAAAGTATAAAAAATATCATTTAAATTTTTTTTTAAATAATTAACATTAGGATATTTATCAATCATTAATTTAGCATGTTTTTCAGATAGAATATTATCTTCTTTTTTTATAGGCATATCTAAAATAATAGTTGGTAATTTAGTCATTGCTACTAATATAGATGTTACAGTAGAATCTATACCACCAGATATTCCTATTATAAAACCTTTAGAATTAGATTTTTTAATGTATTTTTTTAGCCAATTAATTATATGTTTAATTATTTTTATTTTTTTCATTTTTTTATTATAAAAAAAATAATATATGTCTTTAATACTAAATATAGAAACATCTACAAAAAATTGTTCAGTCAGCATTGCTGAAAATGGTATTACTTTAGCATTAGTAGAAGAAGAAAATAATAAAAAATATCTTCATTTAGAAAAATTACATTTATTTATAAAATATGCCATTAAAATATCAAAAATAAACATTAAATATCTAGACTCAATATGTGTTAGTTGTGGTCCAGGGTCTTATTCTTCATTAAGAATTGGATCATCAGCTGCTAAAGGACTATGTATATCTTTAGGTATACCTTTATTATCTATAAATTCTTTAAAAATTTTAATTGAAAATATATCAATAAATAAAGGATTTTTAATCCCAATGATATATGCAAAATCAAATCAATTTTATACATCATTATTTGATAATAATAAAAATATATTAAAACCAATTATATTAAAAAAAATAAATAATGATTTTTTTGTAAAAACTACTAATAAAACTTTTTTAATAGGAAATTTTAATATAAGTTATTTAACCAAATATTTTATTTTAAATAATTATAATTTTTTTATTCAAAATTCACCATCCGCATCAAATATGTCTAGATTGTCTTATATAAAATTTTGTGATAAAAAATTTAAAGAAATAGATACATATTCCCCTTTTCTTATTTAGAATATAGTAAATAATTATTTATTTATTTTGTTTTTTTTATTATATTGTTAATAAAACAATATTCAAATATTTTAACAACTTTTTTAATTAATATTATAATAAAAATTCCTAAATGAAATATATATATAACAAAATAAATAATCCTGTTTATATATTTATTATTAGTTTTATATTGTTATCAATTTTAGGTACTTTATTATTAATTTTACCATTATCTACAAATAAAAAAATATCTTTTATAGATGCTTTATTTACATCTACTAGTGCAGTATGTGTAACTGGATTATCTGTAATAAATATATCTAAAGATTTAACATATATAGGTAAAATTATTTTATTAATTTTAATTGAAATAGGTGGATTAGGAATATTAACAATAACTTCTTGTGTAAATTATTTTTTTAAGAAAGGTTTTTCTTTCAAAGAAGCTATTTTTATAGGTAGTTTTTTAAATTCTAAAACTATAAATAATGCATTTATTTTAGCAGTAAAAGTTGTGATATTTACTATATTAGTTGAATGTATAGGGGCATTATTAATATATTTTTCAATTATTTATTATAATTACAAATTAGAAAATACTAATTTATTATTTTTTTCTATATTTCATTCTATATCTTCTTTTTGTAATAGTGGATTTTCAATTATTGAAAATGGATTGTATTCAAAATACACAAAATTTAATTATTTTTTACAATTATCTATTTCTTTTTTGTTCATATTAGGAGGAATAGGTTTTAATATAATATTTAATTTTTTTACATATATATGGTTAAATATAAAAAAAAAATTTTATAAAATATTTAAAAATGACTATTTAAATTATTCAAATTATTCAGAACATATAAATTTAAATACCCAAATTGTTTTTTTTACAACTTTATTATTATTATTTATAGGAACAATTTTTTATTATATAAGTGAATATAACTATTCATTAAAAGAACATAATTCTACATATGGGAAATTAATAGCATCATTTTTTTCTTCTGCAACTGCTAGAACAGCAGGATTTAATGTTATTAATATGAGATCATTAAACAATATTACTACTTTATTCACTATTTTTTTAATGTGGGTAGGTGCTTCACCTACATCTACAGGTGGAGGTATAAAAACTAGTACTTTATTTTTATCTATTATGAATTTAATATCTTTATCTAAAGGTAAAAATAGATTAGAAATAAAAGGAAGAGAAATACATTTAGAATCTATTCAATTATCTTTTTCAATAATAATGTTATCATTAATAATAATTTATTTAAGTATTTTATTAATTGTTTATTTAGAACCAAAAAAAGATATTTTATCAATTTCTTTCGAAGTTTTTTCAGCATTTTCAACTACCGGCCTATCTAGAGGTATAACTCAAAATTTATCTAATGAAAGTAAATTAGTAATAATACTACTAATGTTATTTGGAAGAATAGGAATATTTAATATAATGATTGGTATATTTAGAAGTAATAAAATAAATTATACTTCTTATTATAAATTGCCAAAAGAAAAGATTATAATTAACTAAAAAATTAACAAATGAAAATTATAATTATTGGATTAGGAAATTTTGGTAGTTCTTTAGCATTAAATTTAACAAAGAATGGACATGAGGTATTCGGTATTGATTGTAAAATTGAAAAAGTAGATTTACTAAAAAATCAAATTTCTAATGTTGTTTGTATGGATGCTAATAATGAATTTGCTTATAAAGCAATACCAATTAATCAAGCTAATTTAGGTATTGTAGCAATAGGAGAAAACGAAGGATCATCTATAGTAACTACTGCAATATTAAAAAAAAATTTTAAACATCTAAAAATAATAAGTAGATCTTTATCTAAAATACATGATACTATATTAGAAGCAATGGGTATTAAAGATATTATTCATCCAGAAAAGGATGCAGCATTTAGATTAACTAAGCAAATATCTTTTAATTATGCATTAGATTATTTTAAAGTAGATAATAAATATTCTATAGCAGAAGTTTTTTCTCCAAATTCTTTTAATGGTAAAACGGTAAAAAATTTACAATTAAAACAAAAATATTCGGTATCTCTAATTACTATTATTAGAGATAATTTAAGTTCTAATTTTTGTATAAATAAAAAAAAAGGGAAAGTAATTGGATTAGTTACAGGAGATACAAAATTTAAATATGGTGATATACTTACTATTTTTGGAACTAATAAATCTATTATGAATTTTATTAAAAAAAAAAAATAAATATTTTACAGATTTGTATTATTATAATTTTTACTTTCTTTAAAAAACGGATGATTAGTAGTATTATTTATTTTTTTATTATTAAAATTATGTAATAATATATAAAAAAATAAACCACCTATTAAACATATAGGACTTACTTGATACAAATCAAATGTTAATTTTTCAATTAATTCTGGAGCTATTAAATTATAAATATCTATATAGTGTCCAATTAATATATTAAAAGAAACAAATAAAACTACTTTATAGTTTGTTTTGTTTTTACTACTTATTAAAAATAAAAAAGGAATTATAAAATTAGGTATAAGTATCCAAAAATGTATTCCATAATATAATTTTTCTCTTTTGAAAAAATATATAATTTCTTCTGGTATATTCCCATACCAATAAAGTAAAAATTGAGAATACCAAAAATAACTCCATAATAAGCTACTAGAAAACAAATATGTACCTAAATCATGTAAATGACTTTTGTTAAATAAAAAAAAATTATATTTTCTATTTAAAAAAATAGAAAATATTGTTATCATACTAATACTAGATGTCATAAAGCTACTAAAAAAATACCATCCAAACAATGTACTAGCCCAATGGGGATTTAAAGACATTATCCAATCCCAAGACATTAATATAGAAGAAATAGAAAAAAAAATAATATAAAATAAAGATATTAAATTAAGATTGTTATATTTTTTTTTTGAAAAAGATGTATTTAAGATCCTTAATTTTTTTTTTATTTTTATATAAAAATAATTACATCCTAACAAATAAATTATATTTCTAATTAAAAAAAAAGGTTTATTTAAAAATAAATATTTATTGCATATTATTTCATCGTATTTTTTTGATTTTATATTACATATGTCATAATCCATCCAATTAAATATATGTAAACTATTATTTATATTTAATAATATAATTAAAAAAATTATTACACTCCCATATGGTATAAAAGAAGAAATTTTTTCCATTATAGGGTTAATAATTATTGACCAACCTGATTTAGATACATTTTGAATTCCTAAAAATAATAATGTACCCATTGATATAGTAGTAAAAAATATAGTAGATATATATAAATTAATGAAAAAATTATTTAATAATTGCGTATTTTTTGTAAAAAAATGTAAAATAAATTCACATAAAAACATTATAATGCCAAAAATTATTATTGATATAATTATTTTCTTATTAGTTTTTGTTAGAATATACATTTTTATTATTTTTTATATACATTACATATTCTGATATTTTCCATCTATCTGTTTTATTTAATTGAGAAGAGTAAGATGCCATATTATTTTTCCCATATGTTATAACATAATAAATGCTACCTATAGATAAAGATCTATCTTTATATGATGGCACTCCTAATATTTTTTCATTTTTTACTAAAAATCCTTGTCCATCTCCATTTTCTCCATGACATATAGAACAATTTATATTATATAATTGCTTTCCACTATTTATAATTTCTGTAATTGATTCTATTTTTCTTATAGGAGATATTTTAATTTTTTTTGAAAAATTAAATCCTTTATCTTTTATTTCATAAGAAATTGAATCATAAAAATCAGTTTTAGGTACAGTTCCTTCAACTGGCAAAATAGAAGAAGAACTATTTTTTTTAAAAATATTATTTTTAATTTTTTTATATTCTTTATAATTAGGAGAAACTTCAGAATATGGTTCATATGCATCTGAATAATACATATCAGGCATATAAACTATATTAGGAGTTTGTCTTTTATTATTTATACTACAAGAACTAAAAGTTATTAATAATAAAAAAATTATAAAACATAAAAATTTTTCATATATCATTTTATATGATTTTATTTCTTAATTTTATTATGTATTTCTATTGCGCCATTTTTATTAAAAAAATCAGTTAAATTTTCAATATTATTTGTATTTAAAATTTCTATTAAAAACATATCATCAGTAGTTCTACTATCTGGATTTTTTTTTTTAAATCCAGGAAATAAATTACATTGAATTAAGTAAGTAATACACATAATATGTGCAGAAAAAAAAATAGTTAATTCAAATATAACAGGAATAAAAGAAGGATAATTTTTTATCCAAGAAAAAGATGGTTTACCACCAATGTTTTGTGGCCAATCAAAAATCATAATATACCATATTATTATATTTGATATTAAAAATCCTATAATCCCATATATAAATGATAAAAATGATAAATTACTTTTTTTTAATTTCAATAATTTTTCTAATCCGTGTATTGGATATGGTGAATATATTTCATTTATAATATTTTTATTATAAATTTTTAAAATTTTTTTTATACTATTTTTTAATAAAATTTCATTATCATATAATACATGTAAAATATATTTTTTATTATTCATTAATTAATTAATTTTTTTTTAAAATTGTTTTTAATTCTGATTGAGATATAACTGGGAAAACTCGGATATAAACTAAATAAAGTGTAAAAAATAAACCTATTGTACCTATAAAAATACCTACATCTACAAAAGTGGGAGTAAATCCTGTCCAAGAAGAAGGAAGATAATCGTGACTTAAATTTAAAACAATAATATCAAATCTTTCAAACCACATTCCTATATTTATAATTATTGATATTATGTATGACCAAAAAAAACTTCTTCTTATATATTTTATCCATAAAAATTGCGGTATTATTACGTTACATATTATTAGTGCCCAAAATGCCCACCAAAATGGACCAGTAGCCGCTTTATTTGAAAAATAAATGAATTTTTCAAATAAATTACCAGAATACCAAGCTAAAATATATTCAGTAATATACGCTAATGATACAATACCACATGTTAATAAAATAATCATATTCATATATTCAATATGATTTCTAGTTATGTAGTTTTCTAATGATAATACTTTTCTCACAACTCCTAATAATGTTTGCACCATAGCAAATCCTGAAAATATAGCACCTGCAACAAAATAAGGTGGGAAAATAGTACTATGCCATCCTCTTATAACAGAAGTAGCAAAATCAAATGATACTATAGTATGTACTGAAAATACTAATGGGGTACATAATCCTGATAGAATCAATGATATTTCTTCAAATTTTTGCCATTCTTTAGTAGTTCCTCCCCATCCAAAACTAAGTATACTGTATATCTTTTTTTGAAACTTATCTTTTATTTTATCTCTTATCATTGCGAAATCTGGTATTAATCCCATAAACCAAAAAACAGTTGATACAGAAAAATAAGTGCTAATAGCAAAAACATCCCATAATAAAGGAGAATTAAAATTAGGCCATATAGATCCGAATTGGTTTGGTATTGGTAATACCCAATAAGCATTCCAGGGTCTACCCATATGTATAATAGGATATAATCCAGCTTGTATTACTGCAAAAATAGTCATTGCTTCTGCTGAACGATTAATAGATAAACGCCATTTTTGACGAAATAATAATAATACAGCAGAAATTAAAGTTCCAGCGTGTCCTATACCTACCCACCAAACAAAATTAGTTATATCCCATGCCCAATTTATTGTTTTATTTAATCCCCATACACCAATTCCAGTAAATATAGTGTATAAAATACATATAGATCCCCATATAAATGCTAATAAAGAAATAATAATAGATATCCACCATAGTTTCCCAGGTTTATTTTCAATTGGCTTTAAAATATCATTTGTTATATTTTTTATATTTTTATTGCCTAATATTAATGTTTCTCTTATAGAGGATTCATAATTATCTGACATAATTAATTATCATTTTTTAATATTATTATTTCTTATTTTTAATAAATAACTAACATTTGGATTTATTCCTATAAAATCCAATAATTTATAAGATCTAGAGTCTTTTATTTTTTTATATATTTCACTATTTTTATTATTAATGTCTCCAAAAGATATTGCCTTAGTTGGGCATGATATACTACAAGCTGTTTCAAACTCTTTATCTTTTACACTTCTATTTTCTTTTTTTGCTTTTCCTATTGTATATTGAGTTTTTTGTATGCATAAAGAACATTTTTCCATAACACCTCTAGTTCTTACTACAACATCTGGATTAATTACCATTTTACCTATTGTATTATTCATATTAAAATCAAATTTGGGGTTATTAGAATAATTAAACCAATTAAAACGTCGTATTTTATAAGGACAATTATTTGCGCAATAACGAGTACCTACACATCTGTTATATACCATCATATTTTGTCCTTGTGATCCATGTATAGTAGCTCCTACTGGACATACTGTTTCGCATGGTGCATTTTCGCAATGTTGACACATAACAGGTTGAAAAGATACTTTAGGATTTAATATTTTTTTTGCATTAAAGTCATCATAATTATTAATATCATTATTTTTTTTTCTTTTAAAATAATATCTATCTACTCTTAACCAATGCATATCTCTAGATTTTATTATTTCTTCTTTTCCTACAACAGGTATATTGTTTTCTGAATTGCATGCTATAATACATGATCCACATCCAATACAAGAATTTAAATCTATAGATAAATTAAAATGATGACCTTCTTTATTATATTCTTTATCCCCCCATATAGAAAGTTTTTTTATTGGTATAAATTTATTTTTGTATATAGAATATTTTTCATCTTTATTCCATATACTATTAGGGAATTTCATATAAGTATTTAAATTAGTTTCTCTAACTAAATCTCTACCTACAGTTGAATCTTGTAATTGTACACTGGCGAATGTATGAATTTTATTTGTTTTTTTAAGTTTAATATTATCTATTATAATATTAAATTTATCATAAATTTTATATCCATTTTTACCATTTGATAATTTTCCTGTTTTTTGTCCATATCCAAAAGATAACCCAATAGATCCTATAGCTTGTCCAGGTTGTATAAATGTTGGGATATCACTTATTATAATTTTATTATCTTTTATTATATTAACACAATTACCATTTAACGATCCGTTGCAATTTGCCCAATTTTTTATATTTAATTTTTTTGCATCATAATTTGAAATAGTAACATAATTATCCCATGTTGTTCTTGTAATTGGATCTGGAAATTCTTGTAACCAAGGATTATTATGTTGAGATCCATCACCCATACCTATTTTTGTATATAATCTAATCTCAAAGTTATCTTTATTTTTTTTAAAATTATTTAATAAAAATTTATATTTTTTATTATTATTTTTATTAATATTATATTTTTTTTTAGTTTCTAAAAAACCATGGTATAAAGCTTCATTAAAAGAATCTAAATTAGAAAAAGGTATAATATATTTTTCCCAGGTTTTTTTTAAATATTCATAAAAATTTTTTTCTTTCATTTTACTCCAAATAATTATAGAGTCTTGAAATTGTCTTGTATTAAATATTTTTTGAATAGTTGGCTGAATAAGAGTATGATAGTTAATAACTGGATTTACATCACCCCAAGATTCTAACCAATGTGGTATTGGTATTAATATATCCATTATTTTATCAGTTTCATTTTTTTTTATTGTAAATGAAATTTTTAATGGAATTTTTTTTATCCAATCTATTATTTTATCACATATTGGATATGGTAAAGAGTAAATTGGATTTATATTATATATAAATAAAGCTCCAATATTATTAGTTTTAATATTATCTTGTAATTCATTTAAAAATTTACTGAATTTTATATCATTGCTTTCTTTTGATATTATAAATTTATTATTTTTTAAAGCTATACTATTAATTTTTTTATTAATTAATAGTGCTATTTCATATAATTCTTTATCACCATCAGCGATAACTACACATTTTTCTCCTTTTTCTTTAATTATAGATATTATTTTACGTATATCTTTATTTTTTGATATTATATCAAAAAATAAAGAATTATATATTTCAAATAACATTTTTTTTATATAAGTAGGTTTTTTAGATATTCTTATATCAGCGTTTGCTCCAGTTATTGACATATTGCTTTCTATTTGAATATGTTGTATCATTGATTTATTAGGATATTTATTCCTTACATAGTATTTACTCATATTTTCTGGGGACCAATCACCTAAAAAATCTGCATCAAAAGAAATTATTAATTCTATTTTATTTAAATCAAATAACGGGAATCCTCTTATACCTAAAATTTTTTCTGAAGCATCTAATGGTTTAGAATAAGAAATAGGATCATATACAATCCATTCTGCATTATAATGTTTTTTAAAATCTTCTATTAACTTTTTTGTTGAAAAACATGGTAAAGAATGAGATAATATAAAAATTTTTTTATTTTGTTTTTTTATTTTTTTTAAAATATTAATAACATAATTATCTACTTTACTCCAAGATATAGGATCATGTTTAAAATAAGGATATTTTAACCTTTTTTCATCATATAAAGATAATAAGGAAGATTGTATTCTAACTGAAGTTGTATTAAAATATTTTGATTTATTATTTGGTTCTATTTTTATTGGTCTGCCCTCTCTAGTTTTTACTAAAACAGATCCAATATCGAAAGAATCTATCATTGTAGATGAATAATAAGTCGGTACCCCTGGTGTTATTTCTTCAGGTTTAACAACATAAGGTATAGATTTTATTACTGGACCTTTGCAAGCAGCTAATGCTACTGATGCTGTACCAAATCCAATCCATTTTAAAAAATCTCTTCTAGTACTTTTTTCGCTAAAAAAATCAGTTTCTGATTTATTGTTACGTTTTGTCATAATAGTTACGTTTAACAGCTACATAATATTTTTACTAATTAATAATGACATTTAGCGCATTCTGTCGCACCTATCATATCTATTGTATTCTTTTTATTAATATTTTTTTTATTATAATATTCTTT
The DNA here is from genome assembly GCF_014251975.1 of Blattabacterium cuenoti. Classification (GTDB taxonomy): domain Bacteria; phylum Bacteroidota; class Bacteroidia; order Flavobacteriales; family Blattabacteriaceae; genus Blattabacterium; species Blattabacterium cuenoti_AM. Next base: position 49,931 of record NZ_CP059204.1, on the reverse strand, counting down.
ATAATATCTATTATTAATGTCATTTTCTATAGTTTTATGACAAGATATGCACCATTCCATTGTAAAATCATTTTTCATATATATTTGATCCATGTTTTTTACATCTCCGTGACAAGCATTGCATACTAAATCAACTTGTTTTTTATTCTTTATAATATTTCCACCAGTTATTATATGTTGAGAATGATCAAAATAAACAAAATCCGGCATATTATGTATTCTAACCCATTTTATAGGATTTACTTTTTTATTATATTTTCTTTTTATGGGATCCCATCCTATTGCATAATATATTTTTTTTATTTCTTGATTATATTCATTTCTTGTTTTACCTTTTTCTATATAATCTCCTTTATATTCATCAATAGTTATATGACAATTCATACAAACGTTTAAAGATGGTATACCAGATACTTTACTATATTTAGCACTGGAATGACAATATTGACAATCTATTTGATTTATACCTGAATGAATTTTATGAGAAAAATAAATAGGTTGTATTGGTTGATACCCTTTATTAACATCTATTTTCATTAAAAATATCCAAATAAAATAAATATTAAATATTAATAAAATAGATATTACAGAGAAAATAATATACCAATTTTTTGTATTTTTATTTACTAAAGTATTGTATAAGAATTTAATTATAAAATCAATTTTGTGAAAAACTATATTTGTATTATTTCCACTTAATAATGTTGATAATACAAACATTCTATACAAAATAAAAATTAATATAATAGAAATTATTAAAAGAAAAAAAATTAATATTTTTATTAAAAATTTTTGTTTTTCTGTTACTTCTTCTACTACTTTTGAATTAATATCATTATTTGTTTTTTTTTCTTTTGGATTTTCTTTAATAAAAGAAAGTATATCGTCAATTTGTGTTTCTGTTAAATTAATAAAACTATTCATTTCTATATTGCCATATTCTTTATATATAGCAATAGCATCTTTATCTCCACTATTTCTTAAAGATTTATTGTCTCTTATCCATTTATGTAACCAATCACTTTTTCTTTTTTCCATTATACCTGATAAAGGTGGTCCTATCATTTTTTTTTTTAAATCGATTGAATGACATGCAGTACAATTTTTTTTAAATAGGTCTTTACCAATTTCAGGATTTCCTATTGCACTAACTTTAGTAGTAGTATTAAACAAGAAAAAAATAATAATGAAAAACAAAAATTTTTTCATATTTAATAAATTTCATAAATTTCATAAAAAACAAAATAAAAGAAAAAAATCTCATTTTTTGAAAAAAAAAATTGTAAATTTCTCATTATAATAAATTTTTAACTATATAATGACGTATAATTCTGATAAATACCATATTTCTTTTGTTCAAGAAGAATTTTCAAATGGTTTGCATATTTTATTATGTCAAAATAATAAATATCCTATTATATATACATCTGTTTTATATCATGTAGGTAGCAAAGATGAATTGCCAGGAAAAACAGGATATGCTCATTTTTTTGAACATTTAATGTTTGAAGGATCAAAAAATATTAATAAAGGAGATTATTTTAAGTTAGTAGCCTTAAATGGTGGAGAAAATAATGCTTATACAAATCATGATGAAACTTATTATTATGATATTTTACCGTCTAATCATTTACCATTAGCTTTATGGTTAGAATCTGAAAGGATGTTATACGCTAAATTAGATAAAAATAGTTTAAATATTCAAAAAAATATAGTTAAAGAAGAAAGGAAAATGAGAATGGAAAATCAACCATATATTAAAGCAACTCATGAAATAATACCGTCATTATTATTTAAAAAACATCAATATAGGAATCCTATAATTGGAATAGAAAAAGATTTAGAAACTTCAACAGAAGAAGATTATATAGAATTTTATAAAAAATATTATGTTCCTAATAATTCAATATTATCGATTTCAGGAGATTTTAATATAAGTGAAACTATGAATTTATGTAAGAAATATTTTGGTAAAATACCTATAGGAGATAAAAATAGTAAAAATTTATTTACTAAAAGTAAATTTATTAAAGAATTACCAATAACAAGAGAAATTACTATAACATCGACTGATGAAAATATAACAGTTCCAGGGGTTTTTTTATCTTATAGAGTATCTAAAATAAATGATGAAGATTCTTATGTTTTAAAAATGTTAGATTTTATTTTTTTTTCTGGAGAAAGTTCAAGAATAATACACAATGTAGTAAATGTAAAACAAGTTGCTGCGTATGCAGGATCTTTTTTAGAATTAATGGAGGATTATGGAAAATTTACATTTTATGGTATTATACATCATGGTGTTAAGTTAGATGATTTATCAGAAGCAATGGATGAAGAAATTTATAAAATTCAAGAAAAAGGTATAACATCATATGAACTTAAGAAAAAAATAAATATTATTGAAAGAAAATTAATTTCTGATAATTATTATGTTAGTTATTTAGCTACTAATTTATCACATTGTTATTTATATTATAAAGATGTTAATTTAGTTAATAATGAAGTTGATAAATATAAAAATATAACAAATGAAGATATTAAAAGAGTAGCTAAAAAATATCTTAATATTAATAGCAGAGTAAGATTATATAATATTCCAGTAAATAATAAAATTTAATTTTTTTATATGAAAAAATCCATAATTCCCAAGCCTCTAAAAAACGATATTAATGTATTTTTAAAAAAACCACTTTATTTTAAAATGGAAAATGGATTAAAAGTAATAATTGATGAAAATAATAAATGGCCTATAGTAAATATTACTTTAGAAATGGATATTGATCCAATTTTAGAAGGTAGAAAAAAAACAGGTATACATAGAGTTTTTGGACATATGTTAAGATCTGGAACTAAAAAATATACTAAAATAGAATTAGACGATATAATAGATTATATGGGAATAAGTATAGATACTACCTTTTATGATATATATGTTTCAACATTAAAAAAATATTTGTATAAATCAATATCTATTATTAGTGAAATAGTAATGAATTGTACATTTGATAATAATAAAGAATTAAAAAATATAATTAAACAAAAATTAATTGATATACATTTATACGAAAAAAATGCTTCTTTTATTTTAAAAAGAGCTAGAAATATTTTATTATTTGGTGATAATCATCCTTATGGAGAATATGAAACTATTGATAGTATTAAAAATATAAGAATGAATGATTTAAAAAAATTATATGATAAATATTATAGTCCAGAAATATTTTATCTTTCTTTTTCGGGTGATATAAATAAACAAGAAGTAAAAGAAATATGTTATAAATATTTTTCTCATTGGAAAAAAAAAAAAAGACCTAAAAAAATAGTTAATAAAAAAATATATTTAAATAATAATTTTTTTAAAAAAAAAGATAATGATGTAAAAATAATTTTTATTGATCTTCCTTTTTTAACTCAATCTAATATTTGTATTGGAGGTCCTATTATATTAAAAAAAAATGATCCTGATTATATCCCATCTATATTAGCAAATGGTATTTTAGGATATGGAGCCCATAGTCGCTTGTTTTTAAATATTAGAGAAAAAAAAGGATATACTTATGGTATATATTCTGTTTTAAAATCTGATAAGTATATAGGATATTTTTCTATAATTACTAAAGTTAGAAATGAAGTTACAGGTCCCGCAATTAAAGATATTTTGAATGAAATAAAATATATATCTACAAATAGAGTATCTTTAGAAGAATTAAATATTAAAAAAAATGAAATAATTGGACAATTTTTATTTGGATTAGAATCACCTGAAAAAGTAAATTATTTGTTTATTTCCGAGTTAATAAATAAATTACCAAAAGGATATTATAATAATTTTATAAAAAATGTAAAATCTGTTACTATTGATGATGTAAATAAAATATGTAAAAAATATTTTAATTATAATTTTATATTGATTGTTGGTAAAAAAAGTGATATATTACCATCTATAAAAAATATAGGATACCCTATACATTTTATAGATAGGTTTTGTACTTCCGTATAAAATGTGTAAATACAATAAATTTTTAAAAGAACAAATTGTTTCAATTTTAAAAACTATATATGATCCAGAAATATCAGTTGATATATATGAACTTGGTTTAATTTATGATATTAAAATTATTTCTAATAAAAAAATTAAGATCATTATGACATTAACTACACCAAATTGTCCGGTTATAGAGAGTTTACCTATAGAAGTTGAGAAAAAAATAAAATTAAATATAAAAAAAATAGATGATGTAAAAATTGTTTTAACTTTCGATCCTCCATGGAGTAAAGAATTTATGAGTGAAGAGGCTCGTTTAGAATTAGGTTTATTGTAAAATTAATTTTAGTATTAGTATGATTGGTATAATTTTTTACTTAATATTATTTTTTTTAGTAATTTCTTTATTTTACAGTTTTGTTTTTATAGTTAATCAAGAAACGGCAGCTATTGTTGAAAGAATGGGAAAATTTCACAGTGTCCGTAATGCTGGATTAAATGTTAAAATACCTATTATTGATAATATTGTAGGTAGACTTATATTAAAAATTCAGCAGTTAGATGTTTTAGTAGATACAAAAACTAAAGATAATGTATTTGTAAAAGTTAAAATTTCTGTTCAATTTAAAGTTATAAGAGATAAAGTATATGAAGCATTTTATAAATTAGATAATTCTCATACACAAATTACATCTTATATTTTTGATGTAGTTCGTGCTGAAGTCCCAAAAATGAAATTAGATGATGTATTTGAAAGAAAAGATAGTATAGCACTTGCTGTAAAAGGAGAATTAGGTGAATCTATGTTAAATTATGGATATTCCATTATTAAAGCTTTAGTAACAGATCTTGATCCTGATGAACAAGTAAGATTAGCTATGAATAGAATTAATACAGCTGAAAGAGAAAAAGTTTCTGCTCAGTATAAAGCAGAAGCAGAAAGAATTAAAATAGTATCCAAAGCAAGAGCAGAAGCTGAAAGTAAGAAATTACAAGGAAAAGGGACTGCTGATCAAAGAAGAGAAATTGCAAAAGGTATTTTAGAATCTGTTGAAGTATTAAGTAATGTTGGAATTAACCCTCAAGAAGCATCAGCATTACTTGTAGTAACACAACATTATGATACACTACAGGCAATGGGTAAAGAAGGCAATAGTAATTTAATTCTAATGCCTAATCATCCAGCATCAGCTCATGAAATGTTAAATAATATGATAACTTCTTTTAATATTTCTAATAAAATAAATGAAACTATAAAAAAAAATATTAAAAATAATAACAATAAAAATAATGACAATAATAAAAATGTTGTTGTTAAAAATATTAATGATGAAAAAAATAATATAATCAATAATCATCATGGAAATAATAGGAAAAATTAAAAAATTATTTGAACTTCAACAGTTTGATAGTGGATTTAAAAAAAGAGAAATAGTAATTACTACTGAAGATGTTTATCCCCAAGATATTTTAATTGAATTTATACAGGATAAAATTGATTTATTAAATGAATTACAAGTTGAAGATAAAGTAAAAATTTTTATAAATATTAAAGGAAGAGAATGGAAAAATCCTAATGGGATTATAAAATATTTTAATTCTGTACAGGGATGGAAGATAGAAAAATTATCTAAATTTTCTTCTAAAAATTCTTCTAAATCTTCATCTTTATCAACTGATGATTTTGATGATCTTCCATTTTAAAGATGAAGATTTTTCTTTATTAGTTTATACTTAATAAATTTGCTATAAATGATATCTTTTTGTATTATCCATTTTTTAGATGGTGAATATTCTCTCCCATAAAAAATAATTTGTAAATGAAGTTTTTTCCATTTTTTTTTATGAAAAATTTTTTTTGCATCTTTTTCTATTTCTAAAATATTTTTACAATTACTTAATTCCCATCTATACATCATTCTATGTATATGAGTATCTACTGGAAATACATAAAAATTATTATTAGATATATTAGATAAAAAAACAGACGCTGTTTTATGGCCTACGCCTGGTAAATTTTCTAAACATTTTATATTTTTAGGTATTAATCCTTTATGTTTTTTTATTATTTGTATTGATAAATTATAAATATATTTAGATTTTTTATTATAAAGACCTATCTTTTTTATATATTCTTTTAATACATATATAGGTTTATTTATTACATCATAAGGAGATTTTATTTTTTTAAATAAAAATTTAGTTAAATTATTAACATATTTATCTCTACATTGAGAAGTAAGTATTATAGCTATAAGTAATGTATATTCGTTAATATAATATAAATTATTTTTTGGATTAGGATATAATGAATCTAATACATTTTCTATTATTTTTACTTTTTTAAATAAATTATTCATATTTAATAAGTAATCAATTTATAATAATTTGTATATGTCATTAGAACATATTTTTTTTAAATTTAATTTGTTAACCAATAATTTTATAAATTTTTCTTTATCTACTTCTGATTTTTCTTGTACTATCTCATATAAAAAATCTTTCATTATATTATTTAAATAAGTCTCTAATTTTTTTTTAATAATAGGTATATTTTTTTTTTTAATTTTATGAGGAATAATTAATTTTATTTTTTTATTATAAAAAGATTGTATTAATATATATTTATTAATATCTAAAACGTTAAGGATATCATTATTTTCTATTATAAAATTTTTTAAAATTCTATTTAAAAAATTTTTAGTAAATAAGTTGTCTACGTCATTAATTGTTTTATAATTATTAAAAAAGTTATAAATTTTTATTAAATATTTTTCTATTGTTAGTTTTGTATCATTACTATCATAAAGTTCATTTTCTAAATTATAAAAAAGACTTAATGTACTATTTAAAATACAAAATGAAATTTTATTTGATTGTTGTATATATTTTTTGTTATCTAATGTTTCAATTATCAATGTATTATTTTTTTTGTAAAAAAATAATTTTTTGAAATGATCTTTCAATCCAAATATAAGACTATAAAATGAAATTTTTTTATATATAATTTGATCTATTGAAATTAAAATTTTTTGTAGCTCTTTATTTAAAAAATAATTTATAAATTCAAAGAAAAAATTAAAATCAATTATACCTAATTGTTGTGTTATAAAATTTTTTTTTGAAATAGAAGATAAATTATATTTATCAATTAATTTTTTAATTATTAATATAGCTTTTCCAATAGAACCATTAACATATTTAGAAATTATTAATAGTGATTCATTCTCTATTTTTATATTCTCTTTTTTTGATATCATTTTTATATGGCAATAAATATCTTTTGAAGAAATTTTTTTAAAATTATATATTTGTGAATTTAACAGTATATAATCTGGTATATATTTTTGTTTATCCTCACAAATAATAAAAAATATATTTTTATATTTTTTTATTATAAAATTAAAAAAAAAATTTAATATGTATTGTGAAAAATTTTTTATATTATTAAATATTATATAGTATTTTTTTTTTTTTTTAAAAAAAAAATTTGATAATTTTACAATATGATGAAGATCATCTGTAGTTATTTTAAATAATCCATCTACTTCAAATATATTAGAATAGTTTAATTCACAAAAATTTGATTTTTCAAAATCAAATTTATTTATTTCATTAATTAAAATTTTTGCACATGTATGTTTTCCTACTCCTTTTGGCCCAAAAAATATTAAATTTTTAAAGTATATCTTATTTTTTATTATGTTATCTTTTAAATTTAATATTATATTTTGACCTACTACTTCATTCCATATTTTTGGAGTATATTTTTCTATGATCATTTTTATATTATTATTTTATCAATTTTTTAATTTTATTGTATGCTTCTTTTAAAGTATTTACATAAAAAATTGGTAAATATGTATTTTTTAATATTGTTTTTGCTTTATTATCATTAGTACCTAATAACCGTATTATTAATGGTATAGAAAAACTGTTTTTTTGTTTATTTTTATAATAAGATTTTATAATTCCTTCTGCTACTATATCACATCTTACTATACCACCAAAAATATTAACTAATATGGTACGTACTGATTTATCTTGTAAAATAATAGAAAATGCTTTCTCCACTTTATTTACATCAGCATCTCCACCTATATCTAAAAAATTTGCAGGGGAACCTCCAGATGATTGTATCATATCCATAGTTGCCATTGCTAGCCCAGCACCATTTACCATACACCCTACATTGCCATTTAATTTTAAAAAATTTAATCCTAATTTAAATGCTTGTAATTCTAGAGAATTAATATCATATTTATAATAATTTTTATGTATTTCCTTTATATATTCATTTTGACGATATAAAGAATTATTATCTAATGTTATTTTTATATCTACTGGTAATATTTTATTATTTAATGTTTGTATTAAAGGATTAATCTCTATCAAAATTGCATCTATAGCTATATAAGCTTTATAAAGAGAAATTAAAAAATTTGAAAAATTTTTTATAGTATCTTTATTAGTAATTGATAAATTATATATTATTTTTCTAACTTGGAATATTTGTAATCCTAATATAGGATTTATTTTTTCAAAAAATATTCTTTCTGGGTAGTTATTAGATAATTTTTCTATATTAACTCCTCCATATTTAGAATATAAAATAATATCACTATCTATATCACGATTCAATAGAATTGATAAATAATATTCATTAGGAGTGATTTTTTTATATATTGAGGTAAAATATACATCTTCTGAAATTAATATCTTATTAACTAATTTACCTTTTTTAGAAGTTTGTGGCGTTACTAAATATTTACCTATAATATTTTTAGATATTTCATAAATTTCTTTTAAATTTTTAGCTATTTTAATGCCACCTGATTTTCCTCTTCCTCCTGCATGAATTTGAGCTTTAATTACTAAAGATTTTTTTTTAGTTTTTGAAAACAAAATTTTTGCAGCTTTAACAGCTTCTTCTGGAGAAGATACTGTAATTCCGTTTGGAGTAACAATAGAGAAATCATTTAATATTTTTCTTCCTTGGAATTCATATAAATCCATTTATATTGTTTTTTTTACTTTAATAATAAATTTAAACTAAAAAATTATTTTTAAAGTATGTTTTTTTTTTTGAAAATTTTTTCTTAATTTTTTTTTAATTAAATAAAATTTTATACAATTTAATGATTTTAAAAAAACATGGTACTATAAAATATATAATTAGAGAACCAATTAATAATTATAACGAAATATCAAATGTATTTTTATTGATTCATGGATATGGAAGTAATGAAAAAGATTTATTTAATACTTTTGCAAAAGATATACCAGAAAGTTTTACAGTAATAAGTATACGAGGTTTTTATTGTATAGAATACGATAAATATTATTGGTATGATATAGATTTTTCTGATAAAAAAAAAATTATTCATATAGGACAAGCTAAAGAAACAATAAAAAAAATTTCTGTATTTATAAACGAATATATTTATAATTTAAAAAATACCATAGTATGGTTATGTGGTTTTAGTCAAGGAGCTATTTTAAGTTATTCTTTAGCATTATATAACCCAAAAATAATAAAAAAAGTAATACTTTTAAGCGGATATTTAGAAAATAAAATTATTTTAGAAAAAAATATTAATTATGATTATAGTTTTTTTAGAAATATAGATTTTTTTATTTCACATGGTAAATATGATACTATAATACCTATAGAATGGGCAAAAAAAGGAATTAAATTTTTAAAAAAAAATAGAATATATTCTATTTATTATAAAGAATATGAATCTGGACATGTATTATGTAATTTAAATTATAAAGATACCATTGATTGGATAAAAATTAATAAAACAAAATGAAATATATACATAATAAATATATAAAATTTGTAGGTTTTATAACTTTTTTTTTGTTTTCCATATATTTTTTATATAAAGGATATTATTTATTTAGTTTTTTATTTATTTTAATTAGTTTAATTTGTATTTTTCTTTTTTTTAAAAATGAATTTATATTACTAGCTATTTTAAAATTGTATAAACAAGATATTATAGGATTACAAAAATATTTGGGATACATTAAATATCCTAATTTACAATTAACTAAAAATCAAATTTCATACTTTTATTTTTTAAATGGGATACTATATTTGAAAAAAAAAAATATTTTAAAATCTGAATATTATATGAAAAAAGCTTTAAATTTAGGATTAAAATTTAAACAAGATATAGCTTTAGCTAATATAAACCTAGCAATAACTTCTTTATATAAAGGAGATAAAGAAAGAGCAAAATTATTGTTATTGAAAGCACAAAAAATGGACATACATGGAATTTTAAAAAATCAAATTAATTTTATAAAAACAAATATGAACAAAAATAAAAAAAAATATATTAAGTATATATATATTTAGTTTAAAAAAAACTATAATTCTAATATTTTATATATATTTTTTTCTCCATTAATTAAAAATTTAATAGGATTTTCTATAGATTCTTTTATAGAATTTAAAAATCCTACTGATTCTCTACCATCAATTATCCTATGATCATAAGATAATGCTAAATACATCATTGGTTTAATTTCAATAGAATTATTGTTTACTACTATAGCTCTATATATAATTTTATGCATTCCTAAAATAGCACTTTGAGGGGGATTTATAATAGGAGTAGATAACATAGACCCAAATACACCACCATTTGTAATTGTAAAAGTACCACTTATCATATCATTAATAGATATTGTACAGTCTTGTACTTTTTTATATAATCTTTGTATTTCTTGTTCTATACCTCTAAAAGAAAAATTTTCTACGTTTTTTATTACAGGTACCATAAGTCCTTTAGGTCCAGACATTGCTATATTTATATCAAAATACTGAAAAGTAATTTTATTATTTTCATTAATTTCTGAATTTACATCTGGATAAAGTTTTAGTGCTCTAATAGAAGCAAGAGTAAAAAATGACATAAATCCTAATTTTACACCGTGTTTTTTAAAAAAAATATCTTGATATTTTTTCCTTATTGAAATAACTTCTTGTAGATTTACCTCATTGAATGTTGTTAACGTAGCAGTTTTATTCTTAGAAAAAACTAACCTTTCAGATAACTTTTTTCTTAAAGATGATAATGGTGTAATTTTTTTAGATCTATATGATTTACAATTATAATTACCAACATAAGAAGAATTTGAAGAATAATTGTTATATAATGAAGTATTATAAATCATACTATCCTCTTTTATAATTCTACCATCTTTTCCACTACCTTTAATTAATTTAATTGGAATATTTTTTTCTCTTAATATTTTTCTAGCTGATGGAGAAGCTGTTGTATTTAAATATTTTTTTTTAAGGTCCTTTTGATAAGATATGTTAATATTTTCTTTATTTTCTACTTTTTTAGAAATATGTATTTCACATAAATCATCCCCTACTTTAATTTTTTCTCCTTTTTTTACTAATAATTTAATTGTACCATTTTCTTCTGAGGTTATTTCCAAAGTAGCTTTATCTGAATCAATTTCAGCTATGGTTTGTCCTTTTTTAACATAATCTCCATTTTTTATTAACCATGATGAAAGTTCTACTTCCGTAATGGATTCTCCCGGAGATGGTGCTTTAACTTTAACAATCATAATATCATTTTTTAATAAATAAAAGCTTTTTCTAATAATTTATGTTTATTTCTTAAATAATCTGCATAAGATCCTGTAGATGGACTAGAATTTTCAGGTGTAGAAACTAGTTTTAATGAATTTATAACTCTAAATTTCATTGATATAAAACTCCATAATCCCATATTTGATGGCTCTTCTTGTACCCAAATAATTTTTTTTTTGTTTTTATATTTATCTAAAATATTAATAATTTTTTTAATTTTTAAAGGATAAATTTGTTCTATTCTAATTAATGCAGTTTTATTATCCTTAATAATATATCTTTTATCTAAAAGATCGTAATATATTTTACCAGAACAAATAATTATTTTTTCTATTTTTTCTTTTTCTGAATCTTTTATAGTAAAATCATCCATAATTTCTTGAAAAAATCCATTAGAAAGATCTTCTATAGAAGATATACATTTTGTATTTCTTAATAAACTTTTAGGTGTAAAAACTATAAGTGGTTTTCTAAAACAAAATTTCATTTGTCTTCTTATTAAATGATAAAAATTAGAAGGTGTAGTGCAATTAACTATAAATAAATTATTATTTGCACAAAGTTGAACATATCTTTCAATACGTGCAGAAGAATGTTCAGGGCCTTGTCCTTCATCTCCATGTGGTAATAATAAAACAATTCCATTTTTTATTTTCCATTTTTTTTCTCCTGATGATATATATTGATCTATTATAATTTGTGCACCATTACTAAAATCACCAAATTGTGCTTCCCATAAATTTAAAACATAAGGAGATACCATTGAATATCCATAGTCAAACCCTAATACACCGTATTCTGATAAAGGTGAGTTATATACTTCTACTTTACTTAATATATTTTTATTTATTATATTATTTAAAATAATTAATTCTTCCTCTTCTTCTGTTTTAATTACAATATGACGTTGAGAAAAAGTCCCCCTAGCTACATCTTCTCCAGACAATCTAATATTAAAACCTTCATATAATAATGTCCCATATGATAATAATTCTGCCATACTCCAATCAACATAATTATTATTTATCATTTTTAACCTTTTTTTGAATATAGATTTTATTTTTTTTATAAAATTTTTATTATCAGGAATAGTAAAAATTTTATAAGCTATATCTATTATTGTTTCAATAGGAAATTTTGTATTTACTTTTTTAAATACAGATTTGTCATCAAATACTATTGGGAATCGTTTCCATTTATTATCTTCCAAAAATGTATTTATAAATTTCCATTTTATTTTTTTTGAATTTTTATATTTTTTATTTAAAAGTAATTGTTGTTTATATTCTATATTTTGTATTTCATTATCATCAATAATTTTTTCTGTTTTTAATTTTTCCTTATATATATCATAACAATTAATTTTTTTAGATATAATTTTGTATATAGATGGATTTGTAAAACGTGGCTCATCACTTTCATTATGTCCATATTTTCTATATCCAATTAAATCTATAAAAATATCATTATTATAATTCATTCTATAGTCTATAGCAAATCTTATAGAATGTATAACAGATTCTATATCTTCAGAATTTACATGTATAACTGGAGATGATACAACTTTAGCTACATCTGTACAATATATACTAGATCTACTATCACAAATATCAGTAGTAAATCCTATTTGATTATTTATTACTATATGTATAGTTCCACCTGTTTTATATCCTTTTAATTTAGATAATTGTAATACCTCATATACAATACCTTGTCCTGATAAAGAGGCATCTCCATGAATTAATATTGGTATTACTTTTTTACTATTGCCATTATATAAAATATCTATTTTTGCCCTAGATATACCTTCAACAACAGGATTAACAGATTCTAAATGAGATGGGTTAGGGACCAAATTTAATTCAATATATTTATATAAATTTGTATACCTGAAAACAGAAAATCCTAGATGATATTTAACATCTCCAGAAAATGATTTATCTTTATATTCTATTTCTTTAAATTCACTAAATATTTTTGAATAATCTATATTAAATAAATTTGAAATCACATTTAATCTACCTCTATGAGCCATTCCTATAACAAATGTTTCGGTTAAGTATTGTTTAGAAGAAAATTCTATTATATCTTCTAATGCTAATAAAACTGATTCATTCCCTTCTATAGAAAATCTCTTTTGACCTGGAAACTTTTTATGAATAAAATTCTCTAATGATATTGTTTTGTACAGTTTGTATAAAATATTTTTTTTATCATCAATAGATAATTTAATTGATTTTTTTTTAAACCATTTTTCTATCCATTGAATTTTTTCATAATCTATAATGTGCATGTATTCTAGTCCTATAGATCCACAATAAGTATTTTTTAGATTATGTATTGTTTTTTTTAATGATATATTTTCAAAATTTATCATTTTTTTTGAATAAAAATGATTTTTTATTTCTTTATCATTATGTAATTCTAATTTTTTCTCAAATGGAAATTTGAAAACATTTTTTTCTATTGGATTTTTTTTGGCAAAAAAATGTCCATAATTTTTATAATATTGTATTAAATTATATAATAAAAAATTCTTTTTTATTATATTTTTTAAATTATTATTGTATTTATTATTTTCTTCTCCAAAATCAAAACCACTAAAAAATGCACTCCAAGTAGGTTCTACTAAATTTGGATTTATTTTAAATTTTTCATAAATAGACTCTATATCTTTAATATGAAAAGCATTTAGAAAAGAATATCTATCACTACTCATATTATTTATCTTTTTTCAAGTTTAAACATTTTAAAATTATATTATTTAAAATATTTTTTTTATATATTGTTTAATATAATTATAAACTATATATAGTTTATCTGTATTATTATAATTTGTATCATTATTTATATATGCTGATGATCCAGAGAAATAACTATCCCCCCAAAAATATTTACCATTTATATATGGTTTTATTTTATTTATTATCTTATTAGCTTTAATATTTTTATGTTTTATAATATCACATGATGTAGTAATAAGTATAAAACATTTATTATTCTCTATAAATCCTACGAACATGAATAAATTTAATATTTCCTTTTTTAAATTTATCATAACGTTTTTAATAATTTGTTCATTAAGAAATTCATATTTATAAAATTCAATATCACAAATACATTTTATAGAATTAATATGTTTTATTTCTTTTTTATATTTATTTTCTAGAATTTTAGTTTGTTTTGAATAAATATTATGTATATTTTTATTTAGTTTTTTATTTTCTTTTTTATATTTATTAGTATCACTAGTATAACTTGATTTTATAGATTTTTTAAGTAAATTATATTTTATACTTATTTCATTTAAATATTGTATTGCCTTATCATACGTAATAGCTTTTATCCTTCTAATTCCGTTAGATATAGATTTTTCTGAAATAATTTTTAGTACTTTAATTTTACCAGTATTGTTTACATGTGTTCCTATACACCATTCAGATGATTCTCCAAAAGTTATTTTTCTAAATTTTTTTTCATTTTTTAGTTTTTTACTTAAAAAGTTATTATATGTTTTTTTATCTATACATTCAAAAATTTCTTCTTTTAAAGGTATGTTTAATAATATTGATTTTTGAATATTATACTCTATTTTATTCATTTCATCCCATGAAATTTTTTTATTATGAGTAAAATCGAATCTTATATAATCATTACTAATATATGATCCTTTTTGTTCTACATGATTACCTAAAATTTTTTTTAAAAAAAATTTTAATAAATGAGTAGATGTATGATTTATTTCAATTTGTTTTCTTCTTTTTTTTTTAATATAAGTTGTGAATTTAGATAATATATTATTAGGTAATTTTTTTACACAATGTAAAATTGAAGAATTTTCTTTTTTAGTATCGAATACAAAAATTTTTTCATCATTATTTAATAAATATCCAGTATCACCTATTTGTCCACCACCTTCTGGATAAAAAGGTGTTTTAAACAAAACTAATTCATAATAATAATTTTCTTTTGTAGTATTTAATACTTTTCTATATTTTATTATGTAATTATTGTATTTTATATAATTATTATACCCAATAAAAGAATCTTCATAATCTTCTGATTTATATATATATTTATATACCTTAATCCATTTATCTTTAAAAATTTTTAAATTATTTGCATTTTTAGATCTTACTTTTTGTTCTAATAATTTTTTGTTAAATTTTTTTTCATCTATTGATAATTCATTACTTTCGATAATAATTTTTGATATTTCTATTGGGAATCCATAAGTATCGTATAATTTAAAAATAATTTCTCCATCAATAATATTTTTATTTTTTTTTTTATATTGTTCTATAATATGATAGATTTTTTTATTTCCATTTTTAATTACTTTAAAGAATAAAATTTCTTCTTTTTTAATTATATTTTTTATATGTTCTTTTTGTTTTTTTAGTTCTGGATATAAATTTTTATTTTCTTCAATAAATATTTCTGCAAATTTATATATAAAAGCACTTTTTATATTTAAAAAACGATTTATATAAATTATTGCTCTTCTTAAAATTTTTCTTATTATATATCCAGCTTTATTATTTGAAGGTAATTGTCCATCATATATAGAAAAAATAACAGCTCTTAAATGATCTACCAATATTCTAATAGCTATATTTTGAGAGAAATTATTTTCATAATTATATTTATTAACTGATATAAATTCTTTAATTTTATAAATAATATTTGAAAATATATCCGTATCATAACTAGAATCTTTTTCTTGTAATATCATACATAATCTCTCTAGACCCATACCAGTATCTACATGTTTTATAGGTAGAGGTGTAAGTTTACCATCTAATTTTCTTAAAAATTCTATAAAAACTAAATTCCATACTTCTATTACTTTAGGATGATTTTTATTTACAAGATTTTTACCAGGAATTATTTTTTTTTCTTTATGACTTCGTAAGTCTACATGTATTTCAGTACAAGGACCACAAGGGCCACTGTCTCCCATTTCCCAAAAATTATATTCTTTTCCAAAAAAAAGTATATTATTATTGTTACTTACAAAATAACTCCAATATTTAAAAGTTTCCTTGTCAATAGGTAATTTATCTTCATAATTACCATTAAATATAGATATATATATATCATTTTTGGGTATTTTATAAACGTCAACTAATAATTCCCAGGCCCATTTTATTGCTTTTTCCCTATAATAATCTCCAAAAGACCAGCTACCTAACATTTCAAACATAGTATGATGATAATTGTCATACCCTACTTGATCAAAGTCATTATGTTTTCCTGTTACCCTTAAACATCTTTGAGAATTAGCAATTCTAGTATAAATAGGTATTTCTTCACCTATAAAATATTTTTTGAATGGAGACATACCAGCATTTACAAAAAAATTTAAATTATCATTATCCAAACAAATAGGAAAAGAAGGTATAATTTTATGTTTTTTTGTTTTAAAAAAATTAATAAAAATATCTTTTATAAGTTTGCATTTCATTTTATATAAATATTTTAGTACTTTTTATGTTTAGATATAATCTACAAAAATTATAATTTTTAAATATTTTTATATAAAAAAAATAAAAATTATAAATTTTTTATTTATTTGAATCTTTAGAATTCATATTATTTAAATAAAATGCTAAAAATGTAATAATAGAAAAAATTAATAACACATAATATATCCAATAAGGTATATTAACTGGATCACCTTTTGCATATGAATGTAATCCAGAAAGATAATAATTAACACCAAAATAAGTCATAATTATAGAGCTTATTGATAAAGTGCTTAAAAAATTAAACAATAAAATATTTTTACCTAAATTAGGTATTAATCTTATATGTAAAACAAAAGCATAAATTAAAATGCTTATTAATGCCCATGTTTCTTTAGGATCCCAACTCCAATAACGACCCCAACTATTATTAGCCCATACAGAACCTAAAAAAGTACCTATAGTTAATAAAAATAATCCTATTATAAGACAAATTTCATTTATTATTGTTAATTTATTTATTTGATTTAAAATTAATTTATTAAAAGATTTTAAAAATACTTTAAAAATATAAAAAATTAATACTAAAAAACCTAACACAGATCCTGTTAAAAAAAAACCATAACTAGATGTAATAGTAGCTACATGAATTATTAACCATGGTGATTTTAAAACTGGTACTAAATTAGTTATTTCTGGATCCATTGCACTTCCATGTGCAATAAATAAAAGAATAGATGATATTAAAGATGTAATACCTATAACAAATGAATTATTAAAAAATAAATATCCAATACATACTACCCACCAACTTATAAAAATAGATGATTCAAATCCGTTAGTCCATGGTGCATGTCCAGAAATATACCATCTAATTATTAACCCTACAGTATCTAAAATAAATAGATTTACTGAAATTAATAAACCAATTTTATTTAAAATATTTAAAATTTTTTTTCTATAAAAAATTTTAAAAAATGAATTTAAAATTATTATTAATCCTAATATACCATATAAAAAAGATAAATAATAAAAGATATTTATTTTATTATAAATAATTTCTGCGTTTATTTTATTATCTGTAGGTATAATATTTTTTGCATATTTAATTTGGAACTTTTTAATTTTGTCTATCTCTTTATTTGAAATATCCCAATTTTTTATATATTTTGATTTTTCTAATGATTTAAAATAATTTGTTAATATATAATACCCTTTAATGTTTAGTTTATTATCTACTTGATTCCACCAACTAGTCCAAGTGTTGTTAATATCATTTGGTATAGGAAAAATTCTAATATGTTTACCTTGAAAAATTTCATGTAAAATACCGACACGTTCACTAAGTTTAATAATATTTTTATCATATTCATTCCTAAGTGAAGGATTTTTTGAAAAAGAATTTTTATAATCCTCTTGAAAAAGATATTCAAGTTGTAGTGTATTTGGGTTAATATTATAAAGATCAATCATTGAAACGTAATCTTTAACACCTTTATATTTTATTTTTTTAATTTTATTTAAAATATATTCTTGTCCTCTTTTATCAATTTTAATAAAAGGAATTTTCATCCAAAAAATATTATCTTTATGAATTGATATAAACCATTGATTAGCATCTAAATTACCAATAGTATCTTTTCTATAAATTTTTCTCAATAAATCAATAGCAACAGTATTAATTGGTTTAATTCTACCTTTGTAATCTTGTACCAATAATTTACCAAAATTTTCTGAATGTTTTTTAGGAATATTAATTACATTAATATTTTCTAAAATATTATTAGTATTATGTACTGACTCAATATTTTTGTTATAAGTATAATCGTTTACTATTTTATTACAATAAATAGGTTCATTAAAAATAATGAATATTACAATAAATAATAATATAGAAAAATTTTTATTTTTTAAAGAGTGTAATTTATTTTTTAAATAACTAAATCTTGAGCCTTTAGTAAATAAAGTACATAACATCCCAATACTCATTAATATATATCCAAAATAAGTAATGTATGTAGAGATATAATCATTATTTACAGATAAATAAGTCCCACTATTATCTGGATCATATCCTATTTGAAAAAATTTATATCCTTTATAATTTAGTACATTATTCATATATATAGAATAATTTTTCTTTTTATTATTATCTATTAATGTTACATAACTTATAAAAGAAGAAGGGAAATTAGATCCTGGATAATTTTTTAATTCAAATTTTTTTAAATATAAATAAAAAGGTATAGTATATTGTTTAGATCCATATCCAATATATATTTTATAATTTTTAATATAAATAGGATTACTCATATTTAATGTATTTCTACCGCCTAAAAACATAATGGATCTATGTTGTCCTTTGAAAAACACATCTGCTGTTATAGAACTTAAAGAATCATTTTCGTTAGAGCCTTTATCACATGATGTAAAATATTTTAGTTTCCCTTTAAATATAGGATCAGGTACTATCCAATAAATTTTTTCTTTTGAATTTATTATAGTTTCATATAAGTGCCTTATTTTAAGAGGTATATATATATTTTTTTTAGTATGTATAATACTTCCATTATACATATTAATTTCTTTTCCTAAGAAAGGAGATTTGAAGTATATTTTTTTATTATTTTCAATTATATCTATTCCGTAAGAATTTTTTTTATTAAAAGAAAATTTAATATTTTGTATTTTTATTTGTTGTTTATTTTTTATAAATGATTCTATTCTTTTACCTTTGTCAGAAAAAACAATTTTAATAATTTTATCTCCTAGAAAATGTTTATATGCGTATATTTTTGCGCATGGTATATATTTAGATATTCTTATAATTAACGGTTCTTTATTAAAAAATAATTTTTTTTCGTATTTATTATGAAAAGGTGATAGAATATATTGATCATAATAAGATATTATATTCTTATTTTCTCCATTTTTTTGTATATTTAATTTTATATACTTTTTTTGAGATGTGATTTTATTACTTAAATTTCCTTTTCTTAAATATAGTATACCCTCAAAGCTGTAATATCTAGAAAATATACTACCCAAAAAAATTAATATAAATGATATATGAAAAATAAGTAAAGGAAATTTATTTTTATTCCATAATTTATATTTATATATATTTCCTATTAAATTTAATGATATTAATAACATTACAATTTCCAACCAAGTAGATTCGTAAATAAATAGTTTTGCTATATCAGTAGAATATTTTTTTTCTATGAATGTAGCTGTACCTAAAGAAATTGAAAATAATAAAAATAAAAAAGCAGTTGTTTTAGTTGAGAATAATATTATTTTTAAAAATTTTAAAATTTTTTTTATAAATTCCATACTTGCTTTATTAATTTGTTGTTAATTTATAACATGTAAAATGTTAATTAAATATATTTTGTATTAATTACTAATTCATCATAAGCTAAGTGTATATTATTGGGTAGTTTTTTTTCTACATCATCATGAAATCCTAGCATTGGACTAATATGTGTTAAAAAAGTTTTATTTGGTGAAATTTTGTTTATTATATTAATAGTATCTGAAATAGCAATAATATATTTTTTTAATTGATTTCTTAATATATTTAATACCAATACTTTTACACCTTTTAATTTATAAATTGTACTATTAGGTATTTTGCTAGCGTCTGTGATATATGCAAAATTTTCTATTCTAAATCCTATAATAGATAAGCTACCATGCCATACTAATAGAGGAAAAATTTTATATTTTTTTTCAAATAAAAAACTATCACAAGTTTCATCAATTTCATGTAAAGAAATTTTAAAAGTATTTAAATGTGAATAATTATTTTTCAAAAAAATGTAAAAAAATCTTTTTTTTAAATTATTTATTACTCTACGTAATCCATACAAAGGTATTGTCCTTTTAATAGGTCTTATATCTTCTAATCCCCCTATGTGATCATAATGTTCATGAGTTATAAAAATAGCATCTAGTATATTAGATTTATTTCTTAACATTTGATACCTAAAATCTGGACTACAATCTATTAAGAATTTCTTATTATTTTTTTCTATAAGAATAGAACTTCTAAGTCTTTTATCTTTTTTATCTTTAGAAAAACAAACAGGATGATCAGATCCAATAATAGGAACTCCTGGAGATATACCAGTTCCTAAAAAAGTAATTTTCATTATATTTTTAAATTTACTCTTTAAAAGAAATATCAATTATATTTTTTTGTATTTCTTCAAAAACATTTTTTTTATTTTTGAAATATTCTTTAACAGTTTCTCTCCCCTGTCCTAATTTATAATTTTTATAACTATACCAAGATCCATTTTTTTTTATAATTCCAATACAGATTCCTAAGTCTATTATTTCTCCTATATTGGAAATACCTTGTCCATATATAATATCAAATTCAGCTATTTTAAATGGAGTATATAATTTATTTTTTATAACTTTAACTTTTGTTCTATTACCTATAATTTTCTCTCCTATTTTTATAATAGACCCTTTTCTTATATCTAGTCTTATAGAAGAATAAAATTTTAATGCGTTACCACCAGTAGTTACTTCTGGATTACCATATGCTCCTATTTTTTCTCTTAATTGATTAATAAATATTAATATGCTTTTTGATTTTCCTATGCTAGATGTTAATTTTCTTAAAGCTTGAGACATTAACCTAGCTTGTAGTCCTATTTTTGATTCTCCCATTTCTCCTTCTATTTCACTTTTAGGAGTTAGTGCTGCTACAGAATCTACTACTATTAAATCTATAACATTAGATTTTATTAAGTTATCAACTATTTCTAATGCTTGTTCACCATTATCTGGTTGTGAAATAATAAGTTCTTTTAAGTTTACACCTATATTTTTTGCATAAAAACAATCAAAAGCATGTTCTACATCTATAAAACTGGCAAAACCACCTGATTTTTGTGATTCTGCTATAGAATGTAGTGCTAAAGTAGTTTTACCAGAAGATTCAGGACCAAAAATTTCAATAATTCTTCCTTTTGGAAATCCTTTTATACCTAAAGCTATATCCAAACTGATTGATCCAGAAGAAATAGTCTCTAAGTTTTTAATACGAGAATTACCCATTTGCATTACTGTACCTTTCCCATATATTTTATCCATTTTTTCTATAATAGATTTTAAATATTCTTTTCTTTTTTCTATTTTATTATTCATATTTTATTGTTATAAAATAATTTTTATTAACATATAATTTTTATTAAAAAAAAATGAATTTTAAAATATATAAGAATAATAAGTATTAGTAATTTATTTAAAATAAAAATAATAAAATTTTTATTTTTTATTATTTGAATTACTTTTTTCTTCTTCCTCTTCTACTTTTTCTTCTGCTGCCTTTTTAAATTCTTTTAATCCTGTACCTAAACCTTTCATAAGTTCTGGTATTTTTTTACCACCAAATAATACAAGAGCAAGGATAACGATAACAACAATTTCAGTTGTACCAAATGTGCCAAGAAATATATTAATATACATGATTTTTAATTAACATAAAAAACTAATTAATAGGTATTTTTTTATCAAATATAAAAAAAATTTTTTAAAATATTTCAGAATAATCTCCTAAATTAACTTCTTTAGAATCTACATTATATTTAGAATAATTCCCTATTATACTATTTATTAAATTTGCATGCACAATTAAAGTATAATTCTGTATTATAGACTGTCTAATATTACTATTTTTTATTTTTGAAAATTTTCCTATTGAAACAAATGGGCCAATAATACTATTTTCAATTATAGTACCTTTCTCAATAGAACAAGGTTGTATAACTATACTATTTTTTAATAATACTTGTTTATGTATTAAATTATAAATTTTATGTTCAATAGATAATATTTTTGAATTAGAAGCAATAATTGTTTTTTTATCTCCAAAATCTATCCATTTTTTTATTGGTTTACTTACAAATTTTACACCTTTTTCCCTCATTTTTTCTAAAACAGAGGTTAACTGATACTCTTTAAAATGTGATATCTCAGTATATGACATACATTGTAATTCTTTTTTTAATTTACTTCCATCTTGAAAATAATACAATCCAATCATAGCCAAGTCAGAAACAAAATTTTTTGGTTTTTCTAAAAAATTTGTAATTATTGAATTGTATGGATCGCATTTAACTATACCATATAAATTAGGATTAGATACTTTTTTTGTCCATATAATATTTGATGATGCTTTATTAATATCCTTCTCAAAAGAAGTATTGTTATAAAATATAGTATCAGAAAAAACTACTATTATTGGTCCTATTAGAGATTTTTTAGCTTTTAATAAAGCATCTGCAGTACCCATAGGTTTTTCTTGATAATATATAATAGGATTAATTCCTATATTATAGGAAAAATTTTTCAATTCATTTTCTATTTTGCTATTATTATAAAATGGTTTTATAATAAAAATAATTTCTTTTACTGAAAAAGTATATATTATTTCATGTAGATTTTTCAATATTCTTTTTATAATATATTGTCCTGCAATAGAAAAAAATGGTTTTGGCATATTTATAGTATATGGGTATAAACGGAGACCTTTCCCAGCCATTGGTATTATTATTTTCATTATTTTTTTGTTTATATTCCAGTGCTACCAAAACAATTTAATCCTCTTTTGCTTTTTTTCAAAGACTTAGTAGGAACCCATTTAATTTTATATTTATAAATTATATTTACACAGACTAGTACTCTATTAGGTTTAATAAAAATATTTTTTTTTAAGGGATTTATAACAATTATTTTAATATTTTTATTTTTTGTAACATGAATAATGCAAATAGCTTTAATGAAAATTTTTTTTATTTTATAAAAAAAATTTAAACTATAATATTTAATTTTAAAATTTGTTGATAAAATTCTTCTATCTAAATATTTAAGTAAAAATTTTTTTTTAATTTTAGGAAAAATAAATATTGATGAATTATTTTTCATACTATAAAATATTATTACTTTAATAAATACAAAATTCTTTTTTTTTCCATAAAAAAAATTGTTGTTAAATATATAAATTGAACAAAAAAATTAATTATAATAGAATTAATTTCATTAGTTAATGATATAATTAACATAGATATAAATAAATGGATAAATATATCAATAATAGTCCTATAAAAATTTAAGAATTTACTTTTACTCCAGAAGTATAAAATTATCAACATACTACCATAAGAAGTAAATGTTCCCCAAGCAGGTGTCATAAAGTCTCTACTTTGTGAAAGTATAAATAATATATTAAACATAAATGTAACTAATACTCCAGTTAAAGAAATATAAGTACCAATTATTGGCTTATCTGATATTTTATAAAAAATAGATATATTAGTATATATTCCTAAAAATAAATTACTTATCATAATTATTGGAATAATTGGAATTGCGAAATGATATCGTTGATTAATTAGAAAATTTACAAGTATATAAATATTACAACATATTAATACATAAATCAACAATCCAAATAAAATAAATAGATAAATAATTTCTTCGTAATAATATTTAGAATTAGACTTTTTGGATTTTTTAAAAAAAAAGGGTTCTACTCCTAATTTAAAAACTCTCATATATAAACTCATTATAGCTGCTATTTTATAACACGCAGAATATGCACCATTAATATCATCAGATAACCATCTTTTAATTAAAACTTTATCCAAATTTTCATTAATAGAAAATGATATAGTACCTAACATAATTGGAATTCCATATTTAATCATTCTTTTGGAAATAGTGATATTAAATCTTTTAATTCTTACATATTTTATAAAAATATAAAATATTGAAAAAAAATTTATTATAGAAGATATTGTATTTGATAAAAAAATACATCCAGTTTTATCTGTAAAATTATTTATTAATTTAAAAAAAATAAAAAATAAGTTATTTTGTTTTAATAAAAATAAATTGTTATAACAAAAAAACATATATGTTGTTAATAATGATTGTATTAATATTATAAAAAGATTTATAAAAGTATATACTAATGGTTTTTCATGTATACGCAACCAAGACATTGGTAATACGCAAATTGTATCAATAATTATAATTAAAAAAAACATTAAAAAATATTCTGGATGTGCTACATATCCAGCTAAAATTATTAATTCTTCTACGTAATAAGAAAAAAATATTAAAAATAAAGTAATAATTAAAAATTGTGTAATAATACCAGTAGAAAAAATTGTAATTTTTTCGTAATATTTTTTTTTATATAAAAATCTAAAATAAGTATTTTCTAATCCAAAAGATAAAAACCCTATAATTAAAAAAGATAAAGAATACATATCTGTATAAAGTGAAAATTCTTCTCTTTTTAAATAAAAAGTAAAAAATTTTAATAAGGAATAATTTATTAGCTTTGGTAAAATTAATCCTATAGAATAAATAATTGTCTGTATTGCTAATTTTTTGTACAAATTTTAATATTTTTTTTAGAAAATTTTTAAAATTTAAACTTGAACTATTTCACGTCAAAAATTTAAGTAACTTTAATAAAAAAGTTATTAATTCGTATAAAAAAAATGAATTATCAAAAAATATCAGATGAATTTATAAAATACGCTACTAAACATAAAAAAATTTGTAGTCTAATTATAGATCAATATGTTAGATGTATGACCCCATATATAGTTGAAGAAAGACAATTAAATGTTGCACAAATGGATGTTTTTTCTCGTTTGATGATGGATAGAATTATTTTTTTGGGTACTGTTATAGAAGATCAAGTAGCAAATATTGTACAAGCTCAATTATTATTTTTACAATCTACAGATCCTAAAAAAGATATTCAAATTTATATAAATTCTCCAGGGGGTGATATTTATTCAGGATTAGGTATATATGATACAATGCAAATTATAGATCCAGATGTTTCTACAATTTGCACAGGTATGGCTGCATCTATGGCTGCAGTTTTACTATGTTCTGGACATGAAAAAAAAAGATTAGCATTAAAACATTCTAGGATAATGATACATCAACCTGTAGGGAATACAAGTGGTCAAGCATCAGATATTGAAATTACTGTAAAAGAAATATTAAAATTAAAAAATGAACTAAATAAAATTCTATCTATTCATTCAGGATTATCTATAAAAAAAATAGAAAAAGATTCAAATAGGAATTTTTGGATGAGTGCTAAAGAAGCTAAAGAATATGGAATGATAGATGAAGTATTAATTAAAAAAGAAAATAATAAAACAGAAAAATGATCACGACAGGATTCGAACCTGTAACCTACTGCTTAGAAGGCAGTTGCTCTATCCATTTGAGCTACGCGATCAATCGGGGTAGCAGGATTTGAACCTACGACCTCCTGGTCCCAAACCAGGCGCGATACCTGACTACGCTATACCCCGTACGTAAATAAGTAATGTAAAAAAAAACGGAGAATGTGGGGTTCGAACCCACGCGATATTGTTTATATATCGACAGTTTAGCAAACTGTTCCGTTAACCACTCCGGCAATTCTCCAAAAACAAAACAAAAACAAATCTAAAGCAGATAGACTAAAAAAACAAATAATTTATATATTGTTTTTGGTATATATATTTAATTTTATTATTATATATAATAATAAAAATATTTTTTATTTATTTTTAATAATGGAGTCTTTTTTTTTATAATAAAAAAAATATAAGCTACTCTACTACCATAATTTGTTTTTATAAAACAAGCTAAATTATATTATTATTTATTTTATAATTTACCAATTTTAATATGTTATAAAATAATTTTAATTACTACCATACAGGTATATAATAAGATATAATAAGATACTTTTTAATGTTGTAATATACCAACCAATTATTTTACTATTTAAAACATATAGTATTAATACAACAATAGAGTATTAATACATTAAGTAATATTATATTAATTTTTTTTGTATAAAAATTTTAATTAGTTATTTCATTTAATTTATTATATTTTTTTGTTATTTGGTCTTTTTTTATATGCTAGATAACAATCTATTTTCATCGTAAATAATTTCTTCTAAACATATTGTTGATTCAGTTCTAAGTACTCCATTAATTTCTCCAATTTTATATATTAAATCTATAGCTTTTGAAGAATTTTTAGTTATAATTTTACAAAATAAATTATATTATATTTACCAGACGTAATATACAATTGAACTATATTAGTAATTTTTTTTAATTCTTATTTTACTAATCTATATTTTCTAAAATCAGATAAAATTCCTATAAAAGATATAAAATTAAATCCTAATAATTTATATTCTATAATTAAAGAACTTCCTTTAATTATTCCTGCGTTTACTAACTTTTTAACTCTAACATAAACAGTACCAACAGATAATGATTAAATTTTTTTACTTATTTGTTCACTAATTTTAGTATACGGGGTTCTAGCATCTAGATTCAATTTTTTTACAATAGTATTATCTATTTCATCTGTATTATATTTTATTATCATCTCTAAAAATTTAAAAATAATATAAAGCAAAATATAAAAATATTTTTAAAATAAATTTTATTTTTAACTTTAATTTTTTTTTATGTATTTTTTTTTACAAAAAAAAATATCATAATTTTTATTATGAAAAAATATCCAATAGTTATTGGTATTGAATCTTCTTGTGACGATACTGCAATATCATTAATAAAAAAAAGAAATATATTGTCAAATGTTATTATTAATCAAAAAATTCATAGAGAATATGGAGGTGTAGTCCCAGAATTAGCTTCAAGACTACACGATAAAAATTTACCAATAGTATTCAATAAAGCTATTAAATATGCAAATATTAACATATATCAAATTGATGCTGTTTCTGTCACTATGGGTCCTGGATTAATAGGTTCTTTATTAGTTGGATCTTCTTTTGCAAAATCTTTATCTATTGGATTAAATATACCATTAATAGGTATAAACCATATAAAAGCACATGTATTAACTCATTTTATAAAATATTCAAATATTAATGAGTCTTATCCTAAATTTCCTTTTTTATGTTTAGTAATAAGTGGTGGGCATACATTAATAATTCAAGTAAATGATTTTTTCTGTATGAAAATATTAGGAACTACATTAGATGATTCTATAGGAAATACTTTTGATAAAGTAGCTAGAATTTTCGGATTTCAATATCCAGGTGGCCCTATAATAGAAAAATTTTCAAAAAATGGTAATTGCAATAACATTTTTAATTTACCTACGCCATTAGTAGAAAATTTAAACTTTAGTTTTAGTGGTATAAAAAGTTATATATATCAATTAGTAAAAAAAGAATTAAAAAAAGATTCTTTTTTTTTACAAAATAATATACATGATTTATGTGCTTCAATTCAACAAAAATTAACAGAGATTTTATTAGAAAAAGTAGAAAAAGCTATTATAAAAACTAAAATATATAGAGTAGCATTGTCTGGTGGAGTATCAGCAAATAAAAAAATAAGAAATATGTTTATAAATTTTGCAAATAAAAATAATTGGGAAATTTTCATACCTAAAATAGAATTTTCTACCGATAATGGGGCAATGATAGCTATTTCTGGAGTTTTAAAATATGAACATAAATTATTTGACAATATTGATATTACGCCATATCCAAAATTAGTAAAAGAACTAAATACAAGTGCATAAATTTCTATCACCGTAAGCTTCATCAATTCTACTAATTGGAATATAAAACTTTCTATCTCTTACCCAAGATAGTGGATATCCTGCTTTTTTTCTGGTATAAGGATAATTCCAATAGTCATTAGTTAATGTTTCAATGCTATGAGGGGCATTTTTTAAAACATTTTCTTCTTTAGAGTATTTTCCAATTTCAATTTCTTTAATTTCGTTTCTTATTTCAATTAATGTTTCAATAAAACGATCTAATTCCATTTTAGATTCACTTTCAGTAGGTTCTATCATCATACATCCTTTTACTGGAAAAGATACAGTAGGTGCATGAAACCCATAATCCATCATTCTTTTTGCAATATCTGTAACGTTTATTCCAACAGAATTAAAAATTCTACAGTCTATTATAAATTCATGTGCTACCATATTATTTTTTCCTGTATATAATATTTTATAATACTTTTTTAATTTTTCTTTAATGTAATTAGCATTTAATAATGATATTTCTGTACATTTTTTTAATCCATCTGGGCCTAATAAACGTATGTAAGCATATGATATAGATAATATTAAAGAAGATCCATATGGAGTAGAAGAAACTGTCAAAATTTTTTTATTATTCAAATTTTTTTCTTTATTATTATCAAAAGGATGATTAGGTAGAAATTTAATTAAATGTTCTGCTACACATATTGGACCCATACCAGGCCCACCACCACCATGTGGTATTGCAAATGTTTTATGTAAATTTATGTGACATATATCTATCCCTAAATTTGCTGGATTAATTAATCCTATTTGAGCATTCATGTTCGCTCCATCCATATATACTTGTCCACCATATTTATGTATAATATTTATTATTTTTCTAATATTAATTTCATAAACACCATGTGTTGATGGATAAGTAATCATACAAACAGATAAATAATTAGCATATTTTTTAGATTTTATTAATAAATCATCTATATCAATAGATCCATCATTTTTAGTAGATATTAATACTATTTTCATACCAGCAATACTAGCTGAAGCTGGATTTGTACCATGTGAAGAAGCAGGAATTAATGCAATATTTCTTTCATATTGTTTAATATAATTATGATAATTTTTAATTACCATTAGACCTGCATATTCTCCTTGAGATCCTGAATTAGGTTGAAAAGATACTTTAGAAAATCCAGTTATTTCTTTTAAATATTTTTCTAATTTGTTTATAATAAAATTATATCCATTAGATTGTGAATAAGGAACAAATGGATGTATATCTTTCCATTCATCTTGTGTTAATGAAAATAGTTCTGTAGCAGAATTTAATTTCATTGTACATGATCCTAATGCAATCATAGAATGATTTAAAGAAATATCTTTTTTTTCTAAACGTTTAATATATCGCATTAATTCGTTTTCAGAATAATACTTATTGAAAATATCATTGTATAAAAAATCAGATTTTCTTTTTAATACAGAAGGAATTTTATTTATATTTTTTTTTATATTTAAATTATAATTTTTTTTTTCTCCATTAAACTCTAAAAATATTGATAATATATCTATAACATCATTATTAGAAGTACTTTCATCTAAAGTAATTGTTAAATTATGTGAATCTATATATCTAAAATTAGTCATTTTTCTTTCTGCTATTTCTCTAATTAAATGATTAGAATATATAGTTCTTAACTTTATAGTATCGAAATAATATTTATTAGTTTGCTTAATATTTTTAATATTATTAATTAATAAATATTCTAATTTTGTAGTTTTTTTATGAATATTTTTTGCAATTTTTATCAACCCATTTTTACCGTGAAATATAGCATACATAGATGACATAATAGCAGGTAATACTTGAGAAGTACATATATTTGAAGTAGCTTTTTCTCTTTTTATGTGTTGTTCTCTAGTTTGCAATGCCATTCTAAAAACAGTTTTATTTGATTTATCTATAGATATACCAATAATTCTACCAGGTATATATCTTGTATATTCTTTTTTTGTTGAAAAAAATGCTGCATGTGGCCCACCATATCCCATAGGTATGCCAAAATTTTGACTTGTTCCAATTACAACATCTGCACCCCATTCTCCTGGTGGTTTTAATAAAGATAATGAAAGTAGATCTGTAGATACTATTATATCAATTTTATATTTTTTAAGATATTTTATAAATATTGAATAATCATATATATCACCTGTACAAGTAGGGTAAGATATAATTATACCAAATATTTTTTTTATATTATATTTTTTTATGTTATTGTAGTAATCTACTATAAAATTTATTTTTAGCCCTGCACATCTTGTTTTAATAACATTAATAGTTTGTGGAAAAATTTCTTTTGAAATAAAAAAATAAAAATTATTTTCAATTTTTTTTTCTTTTATTTTTTTTCTAAAAATCATTAAAACAGCATCAGCTGCTGCTGAAGATTCATCTAACATTGATGCATTACTAATATCCATACTAGTTAAATCAGAAATAATAGTTTGAAAATTAATTAAAGCTTCCAATCTACCTTGAGATATTTCAGATTGATATGGAGTATAAGAGGTATACCAACTAGGATTTTCTAAAATGTTTCTTTGTATAACACTTGGAGTAATAGTATTTTTAAATCCTAACCCTATATAAGATTTATAAATTTTATTTTTTTTACCCACATTTTTTATGTGTTTTAAATACTGATATTCAGAAATAGAATTAGGAATTTTGTTAATTTTACTGAAAAAAATATTTTTAGGTATAGTTTTTTTTATAAATTCATAAATAGAATTACATTTAACAGTTTTTAACATTTCATCTATTTCATAAGTAGATGGGCCTATATGTCTAGAAAAAAAATTTATTTTTTCATAATTTTCTTTCATATAGTAATTGTGTTTATCTTTACTAATCGTTTTTTTTAACATAACGAAAATACAAATTTAATTTATTTTCAATTAAATATATAAAATGGGAATAAAAATTACTATTATTGGATCAGGAAATGTAGGAGCAACATGTGCTAGTTTGTTAGCTAACAAAAATTTGGTTGAAACAATAGTTTTAATAGATATTAAACAAAGAATATCTAAAGGTAAAAGCTTAGATATATCTCAAATGAATTCTATATATGGACTTAATACCAATATAATTGGTACTGAAAATTATGAAAAATCAGTTAATTCTGAAATAGTTATAATTACTTGTGGTGTTACAAGAAAGCCAGGTATGAATCGTGATGATTTATTAAAAATTAATTCAGACATTATTCATTCAGTTGTAAAAAAATCTATTTTTTTTTCTCCAAATGCAAAATTTATTATTGTATCTAATCCCTTAGATGTAATGTCCTATGTTAGTTATATGACTGCTAAAATAAATCCTTATAGGATTATTGGAATGGCAGGTATTTTAGATACTTCAAGATATCGTTTTTTTTTATCAAAAAAGTTAAATATTTCTTCTTATAACATTCAATCTTTATTATTAGGATCTCATGGGGATACAATGGTCCCTTTATATAGATATACTACTATATCTGGTATACCAATTAAAGAATTTTTATCAGAAAAAGAAAATGATGAAATTATTAACAAAACTAAAAAAGGAGGAGAAAATATAGTTGATTGTCTAGGAACATCCGCTTGGATGGCACCAGCTGCGTCTATTGTAGAGATGGTAGAATCAATATTAAAAAATGATAAAAAGATTTTTTCTTGTTCAGTATTTTTAAAAGGAGAATATAATTTAAGTGAATTATATTTAGGAGTACCAATTATATTGGGTAAAAATGGAGTTGATAAAATTATAGAGTTAAAATTAAATTGTAAAGAAAAAAAATTATTAGAGAACTCTGCAAATCATGTTAAAAAAATGATAAAAAAATTATCTATTAATTATTAAAGGTATTGTCATCTTTCTGCAAAAATTAATAATTCACCCTTATTATAAGATATTTCTATTTTATTTTTAATAGATTTATTTCTTATTCCAATTTTATATCCTATTTCAAGTTTTTCTTTTGAAACTGGATATTTTAGGCCACTAGTAGTAAGTCCAATAACCTTTGGGAAAGGGTAAAGAGATATTTTTTTATTTTTTTTAATAAAAAAAATATTTTTTTTTTCTGAAAAAAAATATGTATAATAATCATCATAAAATATAATAGATAATTTATTTTTATATTTTAATGCTGTAGAAAGATTACCAAGAAAATGATCTTGTTCTTTTCCACTTGCACCCCAAACGTTTACATTTAAAAATCCTTTATTATAGATAATATATAATGCCTTATCAAAATCTGTATAATTTTGATTATATGTATAAAAAATATTTGATTTTTGTTTAATATTTTTTTTTAAAGAATTAGAAATATATTTTGTATCAAAATCACCACTTATATAATTTATTGGAATTTTATTCTTTTTTAAATACCAATACGCTCCATCTACTGCAAAAATTTTATTATTAAATAATATTTTTTTTAAATTATTTGGTGGTAATCCATTAAGGAATAATTCTATCTCTTTATTGTATTTAAAACTATGTTTCATAAATTATTTTATAAACATCTATTGGATAAAAAATCTTGTAAAGAAATAAACCTGATGCAGGTGCTATAGGAAGACAATAATTAATTTTTTTTAATTCTATTATATTTATAAAATCATTTATTGTTATTTTTTTTCTTCCTATATCTACTAATGCACCTATAATAAATCTTACCATACATCTTAAAAATCTATTTGCTTGAATAGTAAAACATAAAAATTCTTTTTCTTTATACAAAATAGAATTATATATTTTACATATATAATTTTTTGTTTTATAAATAGATTTTTTTTTGCAAAAAACACTAAAATTTTTATAATTCATTAATAATTTAGATGCCAAATACATTTTTTTATAATCTAATGTATAATAACAATACCAATAAAAATCTGAATAAAATGGATTTTTTTTATTAGAAATAAAATATTTATATGTTCTTTTAATAGCATTAAATCTAGAATGATAATTATCTTTTACAGGGAAAATTCTAAAAATTCTAATAGATTTTGGTAAAAAAATATTCAACCTATTAACAATATTTTCTATATTAAAATTTTTATCTATATCAAAATGGGCAAACATTTGTTTAGCATGTACACCTCTATCTGTTCTACTAGCTCCAATAATATTTATAGGTATTTTCAATAATTTAGACAAACAAAATTCTAATTCACCTTCTATAGTTTTTACATTTTTTTGTATTTGCCATCCGTAAAAATTACTTCCATTATAAGATAGTTCTATAAAAAATCTCAATTAAATAATATTTTTATTAAGTTTTTTTTAAAAAAAGTTATATAAAAATAAAAAAATCTTCAATTTATTAAACAATAATTCATTTTTAAATAATAAAACGTTTCAATAAAGACTAAATATAATAAAATATTTTTATTATTCAAACTAACTTAAAAACATTAATATTACAACTACAACAATAAAAAAAATATTATTTAAGACAAATGCAAAAAAAAATAAAAATACAGTTATTTTTATCCCTATAATGATTTTTAACTATAACTATGAATTATAAGAAAATGTACCTAAAATTTCTAACATTGTTTTATTAAAAATAGGATGATTTTTTTCAGGTGAAATTTCACACATAGGTTCTAACATAAAACGACGTAAATGTATTAAAGGATAAGGTATTTTTAATAAAGGACTGTATATAATAATATCATCATAAAATAAAATATATATATTTATATTTTTATATTTAATTGAATTTTTAATATTATAATTTACTAAAATATTTTTCATAAAATATTCTATATATAATATTTTTTTAAATAAAATATAAGGAGATAAACAAGTAGTCAAATACAATACTATATAAGTATTTTTTTCTACTTTACGTACATTAAAATAAGAAGACTTTCTAATAATTTTACCAATATTTTGAGAAATTTTTTTTAAAAAAAAATCTAATTTAATTTTTTTATAACCTCTATAAAGTAAAAAAATATAATGTTTTTTCATTATTTATAATATATTTAATATACTGAAAAACTGTAATTTTTATTTAAATTAGGTAAATATTTTCATAAAAAAAATATTAATGGGATTAGTGGTAAATTTTATGAATAATCTATTTACACAAGAAATAGCTATAGATTTAGGTACTGCTAATACTCTTATTATGTATGATAATAAGATAGTAGTAGATTTACCTTCAATAATTGCAATAGATATTAGAATACAAAAGGTTATAGCAGTTGGAGAAAAAGCAAAAAAAATGCAAGGTAAAACACATGAAAACATAAAAATATATAAACCACTTAAAGATGGTGTTATCGCAGATTATAAAATAGCTGAATTAATGATTAGAGAGTTTATAAAAAAAATTCCTGGTATTAATAATAGATTATTTACTCCATCTCTAACAATGGTGATTTGCATCCCATCTGGTATTACAGAAGTTGAAAAAAGAGCTGTTAAAGATTCAGCTCACAATCTTAATGCAAAAGAAGTTTATTTAATTGAAGAACCTATGGCAGCTGCTATAGGTTCAGGTATTTCAGTAACAAAAGCAGAAGGGAATATGATTGTTGATATAGGTGGTGGGACTACAGAATGTGGTGTTATAGCATTAGGAGGAATAGTATGCAAAAAATCTATAAAAATTGCTGGAGATGTGTTTACTAATGATATATCTTATTATCTTAGAAGTAAATATAATTTATATGTAGGTGAACGAACATCAGAAAAAATAAAAATAGATATAGGTTCTGCTATTGAAACAATAAATATTCCTCCTGAAAATATTAGAATACAAGGTAGAGATTTATCTACAGGTAAACCTAAAGAAATGAGTATTTCATATAAAGAAATAATTCCTGCGTTAGATAAGTCAATTTTAAGAATTGAAGATGCTGTAATGGAAACTTTATCTAGTACTCCTCCAGAATTAGCTGCAGATATTTATAAAACAGGTATTTATATGGCAGGAGGTGGTTCTCTTTTAAGGGGGTTAGATCAAAGAATTGCTAAAAAAACAGGACTATCAGTATTTTTAGTAGAAGATCCATTAAGAGCAGTTGTAAAAGGGACAGGAATAGCGTTAAAAAATATTGATAAGTTTACATTTTTAATGAAATAAATATTTATCAAAAAAATAGATATATAATGCGTAATAACTCAATTTTTGATTTTAAATTTTTGTTTTTTTTCTTATTATTAGAATTAATTGCAATAGTATTTTCATTTTCAAATTTTAATTATATTAGTTCTTCAAGTTTTATTACTGGTAACGTATATAATATAATTTATAATTTAAAAAATTATTATTTATTAGAGGAAAAAAATAAAAAATTATTATATGAAAATAGTAAATTACATAATGATATTATATCTTCTAAAATAATAACTATACCAAAAGATTTTAAAAAAGAAGATGTTAAATACTTTCAGAAGTATATATATACACCAGTTAAAATTATAAATAACAGTATTAATAAACAAGAAAATTATATAACTTTTAACAAAGGATCAATAGATGGGATACAAAAAGACATGGGTGTAATTTTACCTAATGGAATAGGAGGTGTTATAATAAAAACTACACCACATTTTAGCACTGCTATTTCTTTGTTAAATTTAAAATTAAAAATTAATGCTAGATTACAAAAAAATAAATATTTTGGAACTTTAAGTTGGGATGGTAAAGATTTTAAATTTATAATTTTAAATGATATACCTAAATATTGTCCTATAAATATAGGTGATATTATAGAAACAGATGGTAAATCATCAATATTTCCAGAAGGTATTAAAATAGGGGAAATTGTATCATATAAATTAGATGCGGAACATTCTAATTACATAATTAAAGTTAAACTTATAGCTAATTTTTATACTATCGAATATGCTTATGTTGTAAAAAATTTACTAAAAAAAGAATGTGATATAATTAATAAAGTTGAAGATTAATAAATGAATATTATTAAAAACTTAATTAAATCATTATTTTATGGTGTTTTTATATGTTTAATTCAAATATCAATTTTAAATTATACTATTTTTTATATAGATTACCTGTATATATATATAATATTTATAATATATTATCCATTTTCATGGAATAAATATATGTTTTTATTTTTATCTTTTTTAATTGGAGAATTTGTAGATTGTTGTATGAATACTGGGGGGATACATGCTTTTTCTACTATATTAGTAGCATTTTTTAGATTAAAATTTTTATTATTTATTGATGGAAATTATTTTTTAACAAAAAAAAATTTTTCAATTTATAATATGTCCTTTATTAAAAATATATTTTATATTTTATCTATTGTAATAACACATAATATGTCCTTATATATATTTGAAATATTGAAGGAATCTATTAATTTAAATAAATTTTCTTTTATAAAAATTATACTTAGCTGTATGTTAACTTCTTTTTTATGTATTGTTTATTTCTTCTTTAGAAGAATAAAAATTTGAAAAAATTATATAAATTTTATATTTTATTAAGTATAACAGCATTTATTTTTATTATTAGATTATTTTATTTACAATTATATACACATAAATATAAATTAAATGCTTTGATGACTACTGTTAAAAAAGAAATAATTATTCCTGATAGGGGTTTTATTTTTGATAGAAATGGGAAGTTATTAGTATTTAATAGACCTGTATATGAATTAGTAGTAATACCAATTTTGGTAGAAAAAAATTTAAATATTTCAGAATTTTGTAATATTTTAGAAATTTCTAAAAAAACTTTTTACGATAATTTTAAAAAAGCAAATTCTTATTCTAAATATCTTCCATCTATTTTTCTTCCTATAATTTCAAAAGAAAAATTCGCTTATATACAAGAAAAACTTTATAAATATAAAGGATTTGATTGGGTAAAGCGTTCTATTAGAAATTATAAAGTAAATCATTCTATAAATGTATTAGGATATCTTGGAGAAGTAAATAAAAAAGATATTAATAAAAATTCTAATTATTACAAAATTGGAGATTATATTGGTTGGACAGGTGTAGAAAAAACTTATGAAAATATTTTAAGAGGGAAAAAAGGTGTTACATATTTGATAAGGGATAGAAACGGCTGTATTATAGGTAACTATAATAACAAAAAAAATGATTTTAAAGCAATAAATGGGAACGATATTACTTTAACAATAGATTGGGAATTACAAGATTATGCAAAAAATCTTATGTATGATAAAAGAGGTGGTATAGTAGCTATAAATCCTAAAAATGGAGAAATACTTACTATGGTATCTAGTCCTAACAGTGATCCTAATTTATTTGTAGGGGAAAATAGAGATAAAATATCTAATATAATGAAAAATACAATTGATAATCCTCTATTTGATAGATGTACTCAAGCATTGTATCCCCCTGCATCTTCATTTAAATTAATAATAGAATTATCTGCACTTCAAATGGGGGTGGTAAATAATAAAACTTTATTTACATGTCATAATGGATTTAGATATGGGAACAAAATAATTAGATGTAGATCAAAAATACATGGTGTTCCAATAGGATTAGACACAGCAATTGCTGTATCTTGTAATAATTATTTTGCTAGAGTTTATAAAAAAATAATTGAAAAATATCCAAAAAATTTATCAAAAGGAGTAAATGAATGGAGTAAGATAGTAAAAAGTTTTGGATTTGGTAATTATTTTTTTAATGATTTATCTACGGGAGAAAAAGGGTTAATACCTACTGGTAATTACTACAATAAAAGATATGGAAATAAAAAATGGAACTCTATGACAATTATATCTAATAGTATTGGGCAAGGTGAAATAAATGTAACTCCTTTACAATTAGCTAATTTAGTAAGTGTTATTTCAAATAAAGGAATATATTATACACCTCATATAATAAAAAAAATAAAAAATAAATTAGTTAATAATTATAATAAACCTCATAAAGTTAAAGTAAATAAAAAATATTTTAATTTTATTATACGTGGAATGGAAAAAGTTTTTTCTATTGGGACAGGAAAGTCGTTTAAACATAAAAATATAAATATGGCTGGTAAAACAGGAACATCACAAAATTTTATTCAATTTCGTAAAAAAACAATGTCTTTACCAGATCACTCAATATTTATATTGTTTGCTCCAGTGAAAAATCCTAAAATAGCTATCTCTGTAGTTATTGAAAATGGGGGATATGGATCACATATAGCTGGGCCTATTGCTAGTCTTATTGCTGAAAAATATATTAACAAAAATATTAATAGAGAAAATTTAGAAAAAAAAATAATGAATTATAGATTAAATAATATTTATTTTTTTGTGGAAAAAAAGAAAAAATTTATGATAAATTATAAAAAATTTATTTTTATAAAAAATAATAAAAATAAAAAGCTACAAAAAATTTATTATTATATAATTACTAGTATAAATAATAATATATTATTATAATAATTGTATGTAGTAAAAAAAATTATAGTGATAACAAAAAATAATAATTTTTTTAAAAATATAGATTGGATAACGGTAATTATATATTTTATTTTAGTTTTTTTTGGTACTATAAATTTATATTCTGTTTCTTTTGAAAGAGCAGAAAAGCAATTAATATGGATATTTATTAGTTTTGCTACGATATTAATTATTTTTTTTTTAAATCCTATACATTACAAAAATTTTACTAAATCTTTCTTTTTTTTTACATTATTGTTGTTAATAGGAGTATTTTTTTTTGGTAAAACTATTAATGGTTCAAAATCTTGGTATGTATTTGGATTTATTAATTTTCAACCATCTGAGTTATCAAAAATATCTACATCATTAATGATAGCAAATTTTTTAAGTTTAAAACGTTATGATAAAAATATATTTTTTTATATAATAATTACATTAATAGTCCCAGCTATTTTAATATTTATTCAACCTGATCCTGGATCTTCAATAGTATTTTGTTCTTTTATTTTAACATTATATAGAGAAGGATTATCTATCTTTTTTATTATATTTTGTTTATTTTCTGCTTTTTTATTTTTAATTTCTATTAAAATATATTCATATATTGTAATTATATTTTTATCAATACTTTTAGTTCTTATTTTGTCTTTAAAAAAGAAAATATTAATTTATGATTTACTATTATATAGTACATTGTTTATTTTCTTTTCTATATTTTCATTTTTTTCTCCATTTTTTTTTAAAGAATTATTAAAATCTCATCAAAGAGATAGAATAAATATATTATTTAAAGATGAATTTGATAAAAAATATAGGAATAACATAGGTTATAATTTATTGTATTCTAAAACTGCTATAGGATCTGGAAATTTATTTGGTAAAGGATATAAAAATGGGAATATTACAAATGGTAGATATGTACCAGAACAACATACTGATTATATTTTTTGTTCTATAGGTGAAGAGTGGGGATTTGTTGGATGTATAGTAGTTATTATTTTATATTTTTTATTTATTGCAAGAATTTATTTTTTATCTGAGAAGCAAAAAAGCATTTTTGGTAGAGTATATGGATATTCAGTAGGGAATATTCTTTTTGCTCATTTAGGAATTAATTTAGGTATGGTAATGGGTCTTACCCCAACAATAGGAATTGTACTACCATTTTTTAGTTATGGTGGTTCTTCTCTTTGGGCTTTTACTATTTTAGTATTTTTATTTATTAGAATAAATTATTCTAATGAATCTAATTTTATATAATTATTTTTTTTACTTAAAAAAAATACTTAATTTTATTTAATCGGGGTTGATTAGGTATTGACAGCAAAAAATAGATAATAGAAAGCATATCGTGTATTTGTATGTGGATTACACGTAAAATTTTCCATTACAATTTTATAAATGGCGACAGACAATACGCTTTTGCTGCTTAATAAAAATAGTTAAGCTTTTATCCATTTAGGATGCAAAATATCTCTCAGATATTTATCCTTATAATATCTGATTTTTTTTAGAGATACTATAAAATATAGGGATAGGAAAACATATGATTCTTAAGTTTTCCAAATATTACAAGAATCTATATTTTTATTATGAGGTCCAAAAATCAAATAAAAATGAAAAAATTATTTTTGGATAAATATGTAGATGTCTTTTGTCATTGTTTGTTTGGACGCGGGTTCGAATCCCGCCAACTCCATTATTTATAAATTTTTATAATATCACAAAAAAAAAATTTTTTTTATATAGTATATTATCTGGATTATTGTTAAGCTTGGGATGGCCTACAAGAGGAAATGCAATATTTTTATTTATTGCTTTTGTCCCTTTATTATATTCAGAAAAAAAGTTTAATAAATCTATATCATATGTTTTTTTATTTTCTTTTATAACATTTTTTATATGGAACTTGTGTACTACATATTGGTTACATTATTCAAAAAGAATAGATGGCACATATGCATTTGAAGAAGCTTATTTAATACCATCTATTTTTAATTCTTTTTTAATGTCAATAGTTTTTACTTTTTATTCTTTTACAAAAAAATATATAAAAAATGAAATAATAAGATATGTTATATTAATTTGCTCTTGGATAATTTTCGAAAAAATGCATTTAGAATGGGATTTATCATGGCCATGGTTAACGCTAGGTAATGGATTTTCTGGTAAAATTAAATGGATTCAATGGTATGAATATACTGGTACTTTAGGTGGTACTATATGGATATGGGTAACTAATATTGCAATTGCAGATTCTATTATTAGATATAACAATATTTTTAACTTATTTAAAAAAATTAGTATAATAATAATTTTTGTTATGGGAATAATTATTTTTTCAAAAATTATATATTATTCTTATTCTTATGAACATAAATATTATAAAAACAAACCTATTGAAATATTAATTTTACAACCAAATATTGATCCATATAACCAAAAATATAAATTATCTACAAAAGATACAATTAATAAATTATTCAAACTAATAAAAAAAAAAATATCTAAAAATACAATGTTTATAATTGCTCCTGAAACATATTTACCTGGAAATGGAGATAGAATATTAATAAAAGATTTAATAAAAAGTAAAATAGTTAATAATATTAAAAACTTATTAAGTTCCACATCTCCTAAAGCAGTTTTTATAACAGGTATGGAATTATATAAAGAATATCATCCTCATACTAAAAATAGTAATAAACATAATTATATTTTAGATAAACAAAATTCAAAATTTAAAAGATGTTTTAATTCAGCTGTTAAAATAGAAGTTTATTCTAAAAATATAAAATTTTGTAATAAATCAAAATTAGTCCCAGGAGTAGAAATGTTTCCTTATAAAAAAATACTTTATCCTATATTAAGTAAAATTATTAATATTAGAGATAATATTATGTATTTGACAAAGGGGAATGTATGTGTATTAAAACATAATTATTTAAATATTAACGTAGCAGCTATTATATGTTATGAATCAATTTTTGGTGAATATGTTACTAAATTTTTTAGGAAAAATTCTAAATTGATAATTATAATAACAAATGATGGATGGTGGGGTAACTCTCAAGGACATAAACAACATATGTATTATTCTAGATTGAGAGCTATTGAAAATAGAAAATACATCGCAAGATCCGCAAATACTGGTATTTCATGTTTTATCAATGATAAAGGTGATATTTTATCATCTTTACCATATGGTAAAGAAGGATGTTTATTAAAAAAAATTTTTTTCAATAATAAAAAAACTTTTTATACTAAACATGGGGACGTATTATTTGTAGTAAGTTATTTAACCTTAATTTTAATTTTTATAAAAACAATATATAATAAGTTTTTTTTTAATAAAAAATGAACTTATACTATTTTTTTGAAAGCCATAGGTAAAAATTTTATAACATCTGTAGATGTTATAGATTCTTCTCCTAATTTACTAGAGGCTAAATCACCAGATAATCCATGTAAAAAAACTGATATTATACATGATTCTTTTGGAGAATATCCTTGTGATAAAAATCCTACAATTATTCCAGTTAATACGTCTCCATTTCCAGCAGTTGACATACCAGGATTACCAGTACTATTAAAATATATTTCACCATCAGGTGTAGAAATAATTGTATGAGCACCTTTTAGTATAATAAAAATTTTATGTTCTTTTGACTTTTTTTTTAAAATATTTATTTTTTGATAATCATTTTCCCAACTACCAAATAATCTTTTAAATTCTTTTATGTGAGGAGTAATAATAGTTTCTTTCGGAAGAAGATGAATTAATTTTTTTTTTATTCCCAATATATTAATAGCGTCAGCATCTATAACTAAATTTTTCTTTTTTTTGTTATTACAATATATTAAAAATGACTCTACAGCATATACTGTTTTTGTTTTTAAACCCATACCCATCCCTATACCTATTGAATTTACTTTTTCAATAAAGTTTATATTATTAATGAAATAATTTTCTTTATCAGTTATTAATATAGCTTCTGGAATAGTACATTGAATTATATCATATCCACAATTAGGTATATATACAGTTAATTTTCCTATACCACTTTTAAAACAGGCTTTTGCAGAAAGTACCATAGAACCTATCATACCATAACTACCACCTATTAATAATCCATGTCCATAATTTCCTTTATGTGAAAATTTTTTTCTTTTTTTAATAATTTTTTTTATATTAGATATTTCTATAAAAAATAATTTAGTTTTAACATTTTTTAAAAATTTATTAGTAGACATAAAGTTTAAAATATGCCAATTACCTATATATTTTTCATAATCAGGTAAAAAAAATGGTATTTTTGGTACTTGAAAAGTTAAAGTATGAGTTGCTTTTATTATACTATTAAAATTATCATTATGTTTTTCTACAAATATTCCAGAAGGTATGTCAATAGATATAATTGATTTAAATTTAATTTTATTTATAAAATTGAAAAAATAACTCCAAAATTTTTCTATATTACGATTTAATCCTATCCCAAAAATAGTATCTATTAAATAACTTTTTTTATTAAAAGTTGGAATTTTACTATTTTCATATATATCATAAAAATTTATTTTTTCATTTAACATCTGTTGTTTTTTAATTAAAAATTCATCTGATAAGTTATTAGAAATATGTATTATATATATATATGTTTTAGCACCATATATATTTAATTTTTTAGCTATACATAATCCATCTCCACCATTTTTACCTGTACCTGATAAAATAGTAAAAGGAATATTTTTTTTTAAAAAATTATTTTTTTTTATCCATTCAAAACAACTTTTTGCTGCTTTTTCCATTAGTTCTATAGAAGAAATTGATTTTGAATCAATATAATATTGATCCATTTTTTTTATTTGATTTAAAGAAAGAATTTTCATTTTTTAAAATGAATTTATTATTTTTATATTTTAAATTTAAAACTATATTTTTTTTTATACATATGTAAAGTATGAATTAGTAATATAAAAAATATATATATAGTGGAGAATATAAATTTTGCTAATTATATTGTAATTATATAAAAATTTTTATACATATAGTTTTATAAATTGGATTTTATTAGTAGTTTTTTTTTATATTAACTATATATTTTTAAAAATATAAATTTTTAAAAATTTAACTGTTAGATTAAAATATGAAAGAAATTAGCTTTGATGTTATAATTGAAATCCCTAAAGGGAGCAGAAATAAATATGAATTTGATAATAAATATAATTCTATAAGATTAAATAGAGTATTATATTCAACTATTGTTTATCCTACAGATTATGGGTTTATTCCAAAAACATTATCAATGGATGGTGATCCATTAGATGCATTAGTTTTATTAACAGAGAAAACAGTTCCAAATTGTTTAATAAAAGTTAAACCAGTAGGTATTTTTTACATGATAGATGAAAATATTCAAGATGAAAAAATAATTTGTGTACCACTTTCTGATCCAAATTACAATTTTATTAATAACATAAACGATATACC
Source organism: Blattabacterium cuenoti (assembly GCF_014251975.1). Taxonomy (GTDB): domain Bacteria; phylum Bacteroidota; class Bacteroidia; order Flavobacteriales; family Blattabacteriaceae; genus Blattabacterium; species Blattabacterium cuenoti_AM. The sequence goes on along the minus strand of NZ_CP059204.1, from coordinate 5,310 downwards.
TAAACATAAAATAAAAGAAATAGAACATTTTTTTTCAGTTTATAAATATTTAGAGAATAAAAAAGTAAAAACTGGTTCTTGGGATGATAAAAAAAAAGCAATAAATATATATCAAGAATCTAGCATAAAATATCAAGAATCATTAAAAATATAATAATTATAAATAATTTGGAGAATTTGTCATTAAATCTTTTCCAAAATTATTTTTAGGAAATGCTATGTAATCTTTTATATTATTTTTATTGCAGATTAATAAATTTATTAATCTATCTAAACCAAAAGCAATACCACCATGAGGCGGCGTGCCATATTTAAATGCTTTTATAAAAAATCCGAATTTAGATTCTATTTCTTTATTTGATAAACCTAAATATTTGAAAATTATTTTTTGTATATTATTATTATTAATTCTTATTGATCCACTAGCTACTTCAATTCCATTTATAACTAAATCATAAGAATCAGAACGCACTTTTTCTGGATTATCTTGCAAAAGATTTATATCTTCTTTTTTTGGATTTGTGAATGGATGATGTACAGATTTAAATTTATTATTTTTTTTATCCCATTCTAAAATTGGAAATTCTTTAACCCAAACTGGTTGTAAAATGTTTGATTTTTTTTTTTCAATAATTTTAATAATACGTAAACGTATTTTATTTAAAATATTTCTTGATTCTTTTTTTTCTCCATAAGATATAAATATTATATCTCCTGGAGATATATTACTAAAATTTTTACAAATTATATTAAGTAAATTATTTTCTTTTACTTCTATAGAAGATAAAAAAGATTTATTTATAGTATATTGTATCCATAAAATATTTGTATTATTATTTTTTTTCAAATTTTTTAAAATATAATTAATTTTTTTTTTGTTAAAAGAAATTAAATTTTTTTTTATACCTATCACTAATTCTGTTCTTTTAAAAAAATTAGTTTTTAGTTTATTTAATTTAGTAAATATCATACCAAAACGTATATCTGGATTAGTAGTACCATACATTTCCATAGATTGTGAATATGATATACTAATAAAAGGCATAATATTATATTTATTTATTGTTTTTTTTAATAAATATTTAATAAATTCTTCTGAAAAATTAACAACATTTGAAGATTTTACAAAAGACATTTCGTAATCAATTTGTGTAAATTCTACTTGTCTATCAGACCTAGAATCTTCGTCTCTAAAACATTTTACTATTTGGAAATATTTATCTATTCCTCCTATCATTAATAATTGTTTAAATATTTGTGGAGATTGAGGTAATGAATAAAATTTACCCTTATTTTTTCTTGATGGAACTAAAAAATTTCTAGCACCTTCAGGTGTATAATTTATTAAAATAGGTGTTTCTATTTCTAAAAATTTTTTCTTATAAAAAAAAAATCGTATATCTCTAACTATGTTATGTCGTGATATTAAATTATTTTTAATAAAATTTCTACGAATATCAAGATATCTATATTTCATTCTTTCTTCTTCTGTGCCGTCTGTATTATCATCTATTATAAAAGGTAGTTTAACAGATTTATTTAAAATCACTATATTTTTAACATTAATTTCTATTTCTCCTGTATGTAATTTATAATTTTTAGAATATCTTTCTACTACTTTCCCTTTAACATTAATTAAAAATTCTTTACCTAACTTTTTTTTTTCAATTATAGTATTTGATATAACTAATTGTGTTATACCAAAAAAATCTCTAATATCTACAAAAAGTATATTACCTAAATTTCTTATTTTATTAATCCATCCTGATAAAACAACTTTTTTACCAATATCTATTTTTCGTAATTCACCACAATTATGGCTTCTATATAACATAACTAATTATTTTTTTTTTTTAATGAAAATTTTTCATAAACCTCTATAATATCTCCATTTTTTAAATCATTATAATTTTTTATTCCTATACCACATTCATAACCTTTATTAACTTCTTTAACATCTTCTTTAAAACGTTTTAAAGATATAAATTCACCATTATATATAACAACACCATCTCTTATTAATCTAATTTTTGATTTTTTATATAGTTTACCTTCAATTACCATACATCCTGCAATAGTACCAATTTTAGGAATTCTAAATATTTCTCTAACTTCTGCATTCCCCAAAATTTTTTCACGTATTTCTGGAGATAACAAACCTTTTATAGATGTTTTTATATCATTAATTATATTGTATATTACAGAATAAATACGTATTTCAATATCCTCTTTTTTTGCTATATTTCTAGAATTTATATTAGGACGTACATTAAATCCTATTACAATTGCATCTGATGCAGTAGCTAATAAAACATCTGATTCAGTTATTTGTCCTACTCCTTTATAAATAATATTTATTAATATTTTATCAGTTGATAATTTTTGAAGAGAATCAGCTATAGCTTCTACAGAACCATCTACATCTCCTTTAACAATAATTTTTAACTCTTTAAAATCTCCTAAAGATATTCTTCTTCCTACTTCATCTAAAGTAAGATGTTTTTGAGATCTTATGTATTGTTCTCTTTGTAATTGTTCTCTTTTATTAGCTAGTTGTTTTGCTTCTCTTTCATCTTTAAATACTTTAAATTTATCACCTGCCGTAGGAGCACCATTTAATCCAACTATAATTACTGGTTTTGATGGGACTGCAATAGTAATTTGTTTACCTCTTTCATCTAAAAGATTTTTTACTTTTCCATGATGTTTCCCAGATAAAATATAATCCCCTATTTTTAAAGTACCTCCTTGTACTAAAGCCGTAGTAATATATCCTTTACCTTTATCTAAAGATGCTTCTATAATAGTACCTATAGCTAATTTATTAGGATTAGCTTTTAAATTTAAGCTATTAGATACTAATAGTATTTTTTCTAATAACTCTTTAATACCTGTTCCTACCTTAGCAGAAATTTTTTGAGTAGGATATTTACCTCCCCATTCTTCTACTAAAAAATTTAATTTTGATAACTGCTCTTTAATTTTATCTAAATTTAAATTAGGTTTATCTATCTTATTAAATACAAATATTATAGGAACGTTAGCTGCTTGTGCATGACTAATAGCCTCTTCAGTTTGAGGCATAACTTTATCATCAGAAGCTATGACTATAATAGCAATATCAGTTATTTGTGTACCTCTCGCTCTCATAGCTGTGAAGGCTTCATGTCCTGGTGTATCTAAAAAAGTAATACTATTTTTATTTGAAATTTCTACATTATAAGCTGCTATATGTTGTGTAATACCTCCAGCTTCTCCTGCAATAACATTTGTATTTCTAATGTAATCTAACAAAGAAGTTTTACCATGATCAACATGCCCCATAACAGTAATTATAGGTGATCTAGGTTTTAAATCTTTATCTAAATCTTTTTCTTCTTGAATAGAGACCTCTAATCCTACAAATTCTACGTTATATCCAAATTCATCTGATACTAAAGTAATAATTTCTGAATCTAATCTTTGATTCATAGTAACCATGATACCTAAAGACATACAAGATATTATAACATCAGCGGGATTAACATTCATCATTGATGATAATTCATTAACTGTTGTAAATTCAGCTACTTTTAATTTTTTTTTTACTTTATTATCATTTTTTTTTGTTGTTATTTCGATCTTTTTTTTTAGTTGTTTTTCTTTTTTATTTTGTTTTTTTTCTTTTCTTGAATATTTTGATTTAAAATTCTTATTTGATAACCTTTTAAATGTAGTTTTAATTCTTTTTTCTATTTGTTCATCTGTAATTTTATTTTTTGTATGTTTTTTAATTTTATTATCAAAGTTTTTTTGGAAACGAAATTTGTTAGGTTTTTTTTTTTGTATATTTTTTGAATTTTTTGAATTGTATGTAATTTCTGGTTTTATTCTTTTTCTTTTTTTTGTTTTTTTACTTTTGTCAAATTTAGATAAATCTATTCTATCTCCTGTTAAAATAACTCCATCTAATTTTTGATAAACAGTATTTATATGTTCAGGTTTATTATTTTTTGTTTTTTGTTTTTTGTTCAACTTTGTATTTATTTTATATTTATTATTTTATTTTTTTTTAAGTTATTATTTTTAATTTTATGCTTCGAATTCATTTTTTAATATAAGAATAACTTTACGTATAATTTTTTCATTTAGATTAGTATATTTTATTAAATCATTTATTTTATATTTTAATACTGATTTAGCTGTTTTAAACCCAGCTTTATTAAAAATTTCTAATATTTTTTTATCAATTTCATCATTAAATTCAATTAATTCTACATCATCTTCATATTGTATATCTTTAAATATATATATTTTATATCCTGTTAAACAAATAGCTAATTTTATGTTATTCCCATTTTTCCCAATAGCTCTAGATATATCCTCTAGTTTAACATAGACATTAGCATATTTATATTTTTCATTTATTTCCATCATTGATACTTTAGCTGGACTTAAAGATCTAGTTATATATAGTTGAATATTAGATGTATAATTAATTATATCTATATTTTCGTTTTTTAATTCTTTAACTATAGGATGTATTCTAGTACCATTTATACCAACACAAGAACCAACAGGGTCAATTTTATCATCATATGATTCTACAGATATTTTAGCTTTTTCACCAGGGATCCTAACTACTTTTTTAATAATTATTAATCCATCAGAAATTTCTGGTATCTCTAATTTAAATAATTCTTCTAAAAAACTCTCATCTTTTCTAGTTAGTATTGCGATAGGTTTATTATCTCTCCATACTACTTTTTTAATAAGAGCTTTAACTGGATATCCCTTTTTAAAAAAATCATTAGGTATTTGTTCTTGTTTAGGTAAAATCATTTCATTATTATTTTCATCTTTTACAATAATATATGTTGATAGAATATGATATACTTCTGAATTAATAATTTTACCTATTTTTTTTTTAAATTTTAAATAAGTATTAGTATTATCATATTCATTAAATTTTGATAATAAATTTTGTCTAATTGATAAAATTTCTCTTCTTCCTAAAGATTTTAATTCTATTTTTTCTTTAATTTTTTCTCCAATTTTAAAATTATGTTTTATTTTTTTTGCAAAATATAATTCTATTTCTTTATTTATATTATTAACTTCCCCATTTTTTACTATTAATCTATATCTCCATATTTCTAAATTACCTTTATCTGGATTAATTATTATATCATAATTATCAGAAGAAGAATTATATATTTTTTTTAGTACAGATAGAATAGATTCTTTAAAAATTTCTATAAAATTGACTTTATCTATATTTTTTTCATATTTAAAGTTTGAAAAAGAATCTATTAAAGTTTCATTATCCAT